>JAFGPH010000458.1 GCA_016926135.1 Deltaproteobacteria bacterium | reverse complement strand
TGCTGACACTGATCCGGTCCACGGAGCGGGGCCTGGGCGGTGCGGACGAGATCAATGCCGGAGAGGGCGCTAATGTGGTGATCGGGGGAGCAGGCGGAGATACGATCACGACGCTGGAGGGAGAGGACACTGTTCTGGGGGACAACGGCAGGGTCTCTTTTGACGGAACCGGGGACTACCTGGTGATAGAGACGACGGACCTGGGTGTCGGCGGTAACGACACGATCAACGCCGGTGCAGGTGAGAACGTGGTTCTCGGCGGCTTCGGAAACGACACGATCACCACCCTGGGGGACGACGATATCGTTTTCGGTGATAACGGTCGGATCACCTACGGAAGCCCGTTCCCGACGGCACTGGTGACAACCGATACAGATGCGAGCACAGGAGGAGACGACACCATCGATGCGGGCGGGGGGGATAACATCGTCTTCGGCGGGGTGGGAAACGACACGATCACCTCCGAGAGTGGTGACGACCTGATCATTGGGGATAACGGGGAGGTCGTGTTTGAAGGGGCGGGAGTGGTCCAGAGCATCCGGACGAGCGATCCGGGACTCGGCGGTGACGATACAATCGATGCGGGTGATGGCGACAACGCCGTGCTGGGGGGCACAGGGAGCGACACCCTGACGAGCGGCTCCGGGGATGACACGGTTTTTGGAGACGAAGGGGAGATCCTTTTCACCGGAGGTTTCATCACTAAAGTCAGCTCTACCGACACGGCGGGTGGAACCGGGAATGACAAGATCGAGGTGGGTGCCGGCAACGATATCGCAGTGGGAGGTCCAGGCAACGACACCGTCGGAGGCGGAGAGGGGAACGATATCCTGTTTGGAGACGGCGGCCAGGTCACCCTTACCGCCGGATTCCCGACCCTGGTAACCAGTCTCCCCCGCTCGGGTGGGGGTTCGGATGTCCTCAACGGGGAGGGCGGTGCGGATATCCTTATCGGTGGGGCCTCCAGCGATACACTCATGGGGGGTGCGGGCTTTGACATCCTCTTTGGTGACGGCGGTTCGGTGACCTTGGCCGGGGGTCAGCCGCATTTTGCCCAGGCGGTGCCCCATCCGGGCGGCGCTGCGGACAACCTGGACGGCGGCCCGGGAACCGATGTGCTCTTCGGCGGGGAGGGCAAGGATGCCATAGTCGGCCGGTTCCCCGAAGACGGTCTCGTGGGAGAGTTCGGCTATGCCATTATCGAGGAGTGGAAGATCAAGAGCATCTTCCCGCCGTTGCACATGCTCTTCGGAAGCCCCTTGTACGGGATGGGGCTGGGTCCTGCCTGGTTGGGATACCCGGGGGCCGGCCCTGTGACGACGGGAGACCTTCTGGGTACCGGGACGGGAACGGGTTTCGAGGCTGTCGGCGCCTTCGTGACCGGGGGCCTGGGGGAGGAAGGGCATTCGGGGTCCTATGGCACTTACGGGGCCACACGCTACAGAGAACCGGAGGGGTACACGCCACCGGAAGAGGCGGAAGGGCTGGAAGCGCAAATGAGCGCGGTCACGACCCGAAGGCTGCCGGACGGCTCCGTCGAGAAGGTCTTCCGGGACGGGACCATCGAGATCGTTTCCCCGGACGGCACGGTGACGAGGACCCTGCCGAACGGCACCGTTACGGTGATTGCACCCGACGGCATCATGACGGTGACTACCCCGGACGGGACGGTGTATGTGACGAGACCGGACGGGACGACGCTGACAGAGATGCCTGATGGGACGATCATCGAGACCCTGGCCGACGGAACCATCGTTACGACCCTACCGGACGGCACCGTTATCAGGACCCTGAGCGACGGCACCATCGTCACCACGCCTCCCGAGAAGACCTCGGGTTCCTCCCTGAACGTGGCCTCGAGATCGGGGGTCCTGAGGGTGGTCCAGGCGATCCGGGAATACCAGGGGGTTGACAGGGAAACGGGAGAAGGTGCAGAGCAGGGCGGCATCGAACTGGGCTCCCTGGTAGCGGGTCTGACGGGGTGGGGCCTGGCTTCTTCGCAGGACTCCGGGGAAAGACTTCATCTGAGCGGGGCGGCCTTCAAAGAACTGGAGGACAGAACCAGGCTCAGACGGTTCCGGCGATGGGAGAACGGAAAGATTGAGCGTTTCGGGCGTCCGAAAAGGATGCACTGATAAGAACCGTTTAGGTCTCACGAAAATCCAAGATCCCGCAGGGGTGTGCGGGGGATGCAAAGGGCGCTGGCGGGGACTTTTCTCTGCGATCCCTGAGGGTTTTAGCGACCAGAGGGAAAGGGCGTGAGAAAGGAGTTGCCTCACAGTAGAGTGTGCAGATGACGCAGAGATGGCGATTCTTCTGCCTTACAGATTCCAAGAGAGAAAGCTCGGAATTAGTTTCCAAATCCAAAAAGTTGTATTATAAATAAAAGATACGTCACATTCCAACTATCCAGGGAGGATGCCATATGGCGCAGAAGTCGGAAGGAAAAGGAACAAGAGATGCTGAGCGAGCCGGGGCAGACAGCGGGCGGGCGCCCCAGACCGTTCGCTGGGATGACTCCAAGATGACAAGCACCTATGCCAATGTGTGCAATGTGTCGAGCACCCGGGAAGAGGTAACGTTGCTTTTCGGTACCAATCAGAGCTGGTATGTGGGCCAGCAGGAACTCACCGTCATATTGAGCAACCGCATCATTCTGAACCCCTTCGCGGCCAAGCGGTTGTCTCTGCTGATGAACAACATCATGCGCGAGTATGAGGCCCGCTTCGGCGCACTTCCGATTGAAGTGCCGCCTGCGCCTGCGCCGGCGCCCGAACAGGCCTGATTTCCCGTCCCTCTGCCGTAGAGGAGAAGGAGGTGGAGAGGCCGGGTTTGATGACGACCATCCGGTGGCATGAGGCCTCTCTCCATGCCTCATGCCATGCGCTTATATGGATTCCAACCTCATGGGGGCGCCATCGCAAAACCATTCCTACCATGTCGACCCTTCCCTGTGGGCTGGCCTTGTCGGCTCCAGCAGCCCGGATGAGTACGGCCGCTTCTGGCTCGCCCTGCAGTGTTCCCTGATCCCGACTGCCACACAAGGCGTCCTTGCGCTGGGAGAGCCCGAGAAGGGTCCTTTTGTACCAGTCTCTAATTTCCCGGAGGAAGGGCAGGACCCCGAACGCCTTGCAGAGATTTCTGAACGCGTTCTCCAAGAGCGCTGCGGACTTCTCGTGGGACTGGACGGATCTTCTGCCGAAAACGATCTCTCTGCCCCTCGATACGGCGTTGCCTTTCCTATTCTGGTGGATGAGCGCCTCCATGGGGTCGTCGCACTGGAGATATCCGCAGGGACCGAAGAGGAACTGAAGGCCGCCATGGCGCACCTTCAGTGGGGTGTTTCGTGGATGGAACTCCTTTTTAGACGTCGGCAGGTCCAGGAGGGGGAGGCCCTGTTCACCCGGCTCAAATCGGCAGTCGACCTGCTCGCCGGGGTGATCTCGGTGGAAGCCTTCGAAGCCGCATGCATGACCTTTGTGACGGATCTGGCCACCCAGCTCCAGTGCGACCGGGTGAGCCTGGCCTTCATGCACAAGAACCACGCCCGCGTCCAGGCCATGTCCCACAGTGCACAGTTCGGCGAGCGGATGAACCTGGTCCGCGCCATAGGGGCGGCCATGGATGAGGCCGTTGTGCAACGCGTGGATGTGTTCTACCCCCTGGCTCAGGAAGCCGAACCCGTCATCACCCGCGACCACGAGGAACTGGCACGCCAGCAGGGTGCGGGATGCATCCTCACCATACCATTCTACGGGAAGGACCGATTCTACGGTGCCCTGACGATGGAGCGACCCTCCCAAAATCCCTTCGGTGATGAAGATGCCGCCTTTTGCCGCAGTGTGGCCTCCCTCCTGTTTCCCGCGCTGGAGATCAAGCGTCAGAATGACCGTATGCTGATCCTGAAGGCCGTCGATTCGGCAAAGAACGAGCTCGGCAGGCTTTTCGGTCCCCGTTACCTGGGCCGAAAGCTCCTGCTTTTGCTGCTGGTCGCCGTCGGGGTCTTCTTCATCTTTGCGGAAGGGGATTACAGGATCTCCGCCCACACGGTTCTGGAAGGGGCGGTCAAGCGTGTCGTGGTTGCACCCTTTGACGGTTACGTGAAGGAGGCCGGGGTCCGTGCCGGTGACGTGGTCGAGGACGGAGCGCCCATGTGTTCCCTGGACGATCGGGATCTTCGTCTCGAAAGACTCAACTGGCTGAGCAAGCAGATGCAGTACCAACGCCAGCACCAGGAGGCTTCGGCCCAGCACGATCGAGCGAAAGCGGAGATCCTCAAGGCCCAGCTGGACCAGGCCTCGGCCCAGCTCAATCTGGTGGAGACGCAGCTGGAGCGCACCCGGATCAGGGCGCCCTTTCGGGGGATCATCATCAGCGGCGATCTCAGCCAGAGGCTCGGCGGCTCCGTTGCAAAGGGGGAGGTCCTTTTCGAAGTGGCCCCCCTGGATGCCTACCGCATCATCCTGGATGTGGATGAACGTCGCATAGCAGATCTGGAAGTGGGCCAACAGGGCAGCATGATCCTTGCCTCCTTGCCTCATGACCACTTTGATTTCGTGGTGGAAAAGGTGACGCCCATCACCACAGCCAAGGAAGGACTGAACTACTTCCGTGTGGAAGCGAAGATGGAGAACATTTCCCCACGTCTCCGCCCGGGCATGGAGGGAGTCGGAAAGATCTACGTGGACCGACGAGGGCTTTTTTCCATCTGGACTCGGGATCTGAGGGAGTGGCTCAGGCTGTGGGCGTGGTCCTGGTGGCCGTGAGTCAGCATGCAGTAGGGAGTAGGCGGGGTCAAGAGGGTCATTCAGGTGGCCGATTCGGGTACCGACAGAGAGGAGAGGTGAAAGGGATGGAGAGCCCATTCGTCCATCGTCCATCGTCCATCGTCGAACACCATGGTTGACTCCCTCTTCAGTGAATCCTGGTACCGGGTTGCGGACCTCAAACCTCGCCTGCGGGGCCATGTCCAGATCCATCGTCACACCTACCGCGGCAGGGACTGGTATGTGATCCAGGATCATTCGACGGGTCAGTTCCATCGCTTCTCCCAGGAGGCCTATCTCATCATCGGGCTGATGGATGGGAAACGCACCCTGGATGAAATCTGGGAGGCCGCCTGTGACAGCCTGGGGGATGACATGCCGACCCAGGAGGAGGTGATACGCCTCCTGTCCCAACTTCACACGTCGGATGTGCTCCAGTCGGATCTGCCCCCGGACATTGCCGACCTCCACAAGCGTTACATGCGCGGGAAGCGTGCCCGCCTGGTCAGCCGTCTGGCCTCGCCCTTTGCCATACGTTTCCCACTTCTGGACCCTGAGCGCTTCCTCACGGCCACGCAATTTCTGGTCCGTCCCCTCTTCGGATGGTTCAGCCTCGTCATCTGGTGCGTGGTCCTGGTCTCGGCCCTCATCCTCGCGGGAATCCACTGGGAGGAACTGACCTCGAACCTCTCCGATCGGGTCCTGGCCCTGGAGAACCTGTTCGTTCTCTGGATGGTTTACCCCGTGGTGAAGGCCCTTCACGAACTCGGGCATGCCTACGCGGTCAAGCACTGGGGAGGGGAGGTCCACGAAATGGGGGTCATGCTCCTTGTGTTTGTCCCGGTTCCCTATGTGGACGCCTCATCATCCTCGGCATTCTGGGAAAAGCGCAAGCGCATTATGGTGGGAGGGGCTGGAATCATCACGGAGACCTTCCTGGCCGCCATGGCCATGCTCGGGTGGGCGAACGTCGAACCCGGTGCACTCCGTTCCGTGCTCTTCAACGTGATGATCATCGGAGGTATCTCCACGTTGCTCTTCAACGGAAATCCTCTTCTTCGCTTCGATGCCTACTACATGCTCTCGGACTGGCTGGAAATCCCCAATCTCGGCCTTCGGGCGAACCGCTATGTGGGGTACGTCTTCCAAAGGTTTCTCCTGGGATTGAAAGAGATTCAGAGCCCCGCATCAGCGCCGGGAGAGGGTCCCTGGCTGGGGCTGTATGCGGTGGCCTCTTTCGTCTATCGCATCTTCATCATGGTGAGAATCGCCCTTTTCGTGGCAAGCAAGTTTTTTGTGATCGGGGTGATCCTGGCGGGGTGGGGACTGTTCAGCATGTTTGTCCTGCCCCTGTTCAAGGTGCTCCGTTTTGCTTTCACGGATCCGGCCATGCAATCCAGGCGGGCGCGGACCCTTTCCGTTATCGGCATTCTGCTCGGGATGGCCCTCCTGGCGACCCTGGCGGTCCCCTTCCCCTCCTACACGGTTGCGGAGGGGGTGGTCTGGGCCCCGGAGAACTCCCAGGTCTATGCCAAGACGCATGGGTTTGTAAGGAAGGTGATCGCTTCGCCCGGGGAAGCCGTCCACCGGGGAGATCCTCTCATCCTCTGCGTTAATCCTCAACTGAGCGCAGAGGTGGATGTCCTAGAGGCCCAACTCAGGGAGTTCGAGTCGCGGCACAGGCTCAGCCTGACCAGGGATCGCACGGAGGCGGAGATCCTCATGGACGAAATCAGCCGCATCAGGGTCGAATTGGAAAAGAAGAAGGCCGAGACCCGGGACCTTATGATCAGGAGTCCCGCGGACGGCACTTTCCTGATCATCCAACCTGAAGACCTCCCCGGTCGTTTTGTGAGGAGGGGAGCGCCGTTGGGATATGTGGTCGATTTCTCAAAGGTGACCGTCCGGGTCGTGGTGTCCCAGAGGGATGTGGACCTGGTGCGCACGGAGACCCGGGGTGTCGCGGTCAGGCTTTCCGAAGCGCTCGGTCGGGAGTTCCCGGGGGACATCGGGAGAGAGGTGCCCGCTGCCTCCCATGAACTGCCCAGTCTTGCCCTCAGCGTTGAGGGTGGAGGGAGTGTGGCCCTGGACCCCAGGGAGAGGGAGGACCCCAAGGCCTTTGAGAAGCTGTTCCAGTTCGAGATCTTTGTAACAGGCCTGAATCTCAGGACGATCGGGGAAAGGGTCTTCGTTCGGTTCAGCCATGATTCCAAGCCCGTGGCGCTCCGTTGGTACCGTGCCGTCCGGAGGACCCTGTTGAGCCAGTTCAGCGTATAAAGATGCGTTCGCCCTGAGTTATCGAAGGGGGAACGGCGTTTTTTCGGGTGCATCAAGGTTGGAACCCATGAACCCAGAACCTGGAACCCCGGACCCATGCTAACTCACGCTGCAAAAATGCCGCCTGCGACCCATTTTTTTCGGCCGGAGCGGGAAGATCATTCCAAGGGGTGGGTGGACAACATGGCCCGGACCGTGACAGGGCGTTTTGTCCGGATCCTTTGTGCGCGAGAGGGCCGGAGGCCTGAATTCCTTGCCGGAGTGGAGCGCCACGGCGAAACGCTCCGGCAGCTCAAGGACGAAGAATTTGGCAAGAGGGCGGATCAGGTTCGCCTTGATCTCCGGCGGGAGGGTTTCAGCCTGGAGCACGTCAGCCATGCCTTTGCACTGGTGCGGGAGGTGGCCACAAGGACCCTGGACATGCGTCACTTTCACACGCAGCTCATCGGCGGCTGGGTGCTGCTGAAAGGGATGGTCGCCGAGATGGAGACAGGGGAGGGCAAGACCCTCACGGCTACCCTGGCGGCAGGGACCGCCGCCCTGGCCGGGATCCCCGTCCACGTGATTACCGTGAACGATTACCTAACCGCCAGGGATGCGGAATGGATGAGCCCCGTCTACCAGGCGCTAGGACTCAAGGTGGGTTCCATTGTGCACGACATGGCCCCGGCAGCCCGGCGGGCGGCCTACAATTGTGACGTGACCTATTGCACCAACAAGGAAATCACCTTTGACTATCTGCGGGATTGGATCGCCCTGGAAGGCCGCGTCCATCCCCTCCGGTTACAGGCTGAGTACCTCTACGGGAATGAGGCAAGGGTGCGGCGCCTCGTGCTGAGGGGACTCCATTTCGGCATCGTGGACGAGGCGGACAGTGTGCTTATCGACGAGGCGCGGACCCCCCTGATCATTTCCAGGAGCTCTGGCAGCCGGGATGAACGATCCTTCATGGAGCAGGCGGTGGAGATCGCCGGTAGGTTGGAGCGGAGGGTGGATTACCGGATTGAGGAGAGTTCCCGGAAGGTGGAACTGACCGGGACAGGGAAAGCCCGCATTCGGGAGTGTGCCCTGCCTCTGGGACCCCTGTGGACGGGAGTGGTTCGGCGGGAGGAGATCATCCGTCTGGCCTTGACCGCCCTGCATCTCTTCCGTCGGGATGAGGAGTACCTGGTCCAGGAAGGTAAGGTTCAGATCGTGGACGAGTTTACAGGCCGGGTGATGCCGGATCGCTCTTACGAGAGGGGGCTTCATCAGCTCATCGAGGTCAAGGAAGGCTGTGAGATGACCCAGCGGCCGGAGACCATGGCGCGGATCAGCTACCAGCGTTTCTTTAAGAGATACCTCCACCTTTCCGGCATGACCGGCACGGCCAGGGAGGTCAGGAATGAACTCTGGACGGTGTACGGTCTGCCCGTGGTGCGGATTCCCACGGTCCGGGCAATGCGAAGAAAGGCCCTTCCCGACCGGATCTTTTTCAAGGAGAAGGAGAAATGGGAGGCTGTCGCGGAGGAGATCCGTGAGATGCACAGGGCCGGACGGCCCGTCCTGGTGGGAACCCGCTCCGTCGCGGCTTCCGAAAAGGCCAGCGTTCTTCTCACAGACATGGGCCTGGCCCATCAGATCCTCAACGCAAAACAGGATCGGGAGGAGGCGGGGATCATTTCCCGGGCGGGAGAATTGGGCGCCGTCACGATCGCCACCAACATGGCGGGAAGGGGTACGGATATCCGCCTGGGGGAAGGGGTCGAAGAGAAAGGGGGGCTTCACGTCATTCTGACGGAACGCCACGAGGCCGGGCGGATCGATCGCCAGCTGGCCGGGCGCTGCGGGAGGCTGGGTGACCCGGGCAGTTATGAGGCCATCCTCTCCCTTGAAGATCCCCTTCTGAAGGTGGGCGCAAAGGGTCCGATCCGGTGGCTGTTGAGTCTCCTTGCCCGATCCAGTGCACCTCTAAGGACCCGGTTGGGACGGCTTGCCATGCTCAGGGCCCAAAAGAGGGTCGAACGATTGCACTTCAAGATCAGAAAGGCGCTGCTTCGGGAGGACGAGAGAAGGGGCGATATGCTATCCTTCTCGGGGCGTTCGGAGTAGAACAAGAGAGGAGGTGTTCCCTTGAAATTCGTGTTCGTTGTTCTGGGTTGTTTCGCGCTCCTGTTTGTCAGTCATGCAGGCGTCTGTGGCCAGGAAGGCCGGACCTACGACGGTCTCATCGAGCCTAGTGAGATCGTAAAGTTGAGCAGCCCGGTTCAGGGTACGGTGGAGACGATGGCGGTCGAACGGGGGGACAGGGTCAGAAAGGGGCAGGTGATCGCCCGGTTGAACTCTGCGGTGGAGAAGTCGGCGGTAGAGCTGGCCCAGGCACGCGTGGAATTTGCGAAGAGAAAAGTGCTTCGCAATGAGGACCTCTACCAGAAGGAGCTCATTTCCATCCATGAGAAGGATGAGATGGAGACAGAGCTGAAGGTCGCGGAATTGCAGCTTCGTGAGGCCAAGGAGAGACTCGATCTTCGTGTCATACGGAGCACCGTGAACGGTGTGGTGGTGGAGAGGTTTCTTTCCCCCGGGGACTATGTCGGAGAATACCCGATCCTGAAGATCGCCTGCATTCACCCCCTCAATGTGGAACTCGTCGTGCCTGCCCAGGATTACGGTTCCATCAGGAGGGGCATGCTTGCGGAGGTAAGGCCCGAATTGGGGGTGAGCGGCAAATTCTCCGCCCGCGTGGTCATCGTGGATACGGTCATCGACGCGGCCAGCGGAACCTTCGGCGTTCGCCTGGAAATGCCCAACCCGGATTTTCGGCTGCCCGCGGGATTGAAATGTAAGGTGATTTTCCCTCCGGGTCAGAAAAAGCCGTAGTAGCCGCTCTTTACGATAAGAAGGTCCTTGCCCTCCATATGATAGTCAAAGCCGACATCGTATTGGAGATGGTCCAGCCTGGATCGGTTCTCCTCCACGAAGGAGACCACTTCCCCGGGATGCCCCAGTTTTTTGAGGAAAAAGATCAACTGATCCACGTTGATGCCTGAGAAGTAGACGCTGTCGTTCTGCTGCTTGTTGGCCACTACCGTGATTTTGCAGTCTCTCAGTTCGGGCCGCAGGATCTGATCGATCCCGATTACGGTCGAGTCCACATGGGCAGAGCAGGCGATCTTGGCCAGGATGTCCTCCCGTTCCCTTCGTGTATCAAAAAAGAAGTAGAAGTTTTCGAGCCTCGTTTCCCCCTGCGTCAGGGAGTAGCAGATGCCCGACGATACGGTGCTTCCCGGGTTACCTATGTACATATGGATTTCTTCCAGATTCCCGGTTCCTGATATGAAATCCGTGTTGATGTCGACGGAGAACATGAAATAGAGATGATTCTCATTCACCCTTCGTTCGCAGGACACAAAGGGCTTGAAGATATCCAGGAGTCTTGTCATGGATATCTCCCTCTCCCTTCGCCTGTAGTCATAGAAGTAGAACTCCCAGGCAAGCTTCCCGCCCGACTGCTTCACGCCCCAGACGGTGCGGGACATGCCGATCCCCTCCCGGATCGCCTGGACAAGGCGGTAGACCCTCTTATCGAGCCCTGCCACTTCAAAGGAATGGAACAGGAGGTTCACCGACCTGAACTTGTTCCCTGAACCGACGCGCGGCCTGTACTCCCACATGCAGAAATCATAAAAGACGTCCTGATCGGTGGTGAGCTCCATTCGATCCGTGCTTTCTCCAATCATGCGTCCCGCCTGCCTCTTGTTTGTTGTTCGACCTGAACGACCACCCGCCGACGGCCCTTTGACGGTAGATGGTTTCATTCACGGCACCACAATAGGTCATGGTATTGATAACTCAGGACGCCAGCATGGGCGACAACAGCTCCCTTTCATCCCCGTACTTCTGAATGTACGCACTGGAAAGCCCCCAGCATTGACGGTTCTGGCAGGGGCCTCTGTGCACGCACGTCCCGAACCCGCATTCACTGAACTCCCTCCAGAACCGGTCGGGCAGAATGGTCACGGGATACAGACTGTCGAAGAAGCCGGGCTCTCCCCTGGACAGGCATTCCGGGAAGCTCTTCAGAACCAGCGCTTTCCGTGTCTGCCTTGCCATGTCGAGCAGTTCAGGAAGCAGTCGAACAAAGTCCCTCATGCCGACCACGAAATCTCTGGAATCCGTTTTTTCCATGGGATAGTAATTCCACAAATGGATTTCGCTGATCCTTTCCCGGGACAGGAAGGCCATGAGACGGGGGATATGGGGATAGTTGAATCCTGTCAGAACCGTGTTGGTGATCACATTGACGTCATAAGCCTCCAGGTTTCTGAGCCCCTCCAGGGTTTCCGTGAATGAGCCCCGATTGCGGGTGACGGCGTCGTGCACCTCTTCGGGGCCGTGTATGCTCACAAAGAATTCATTGACGCCGCAGTCGATGAGATGATCAAGGTACCCTCTTTCCTTCAGCCTTCTCCCGTTCGTCTGGATCTGTATCTTCCTGAAGCATCCCAGGGATGCGGCGAATCGAACGTATCTGTTCAGTTCCTCAAAAGTGGTCACCTCGGCCCCGGAGAGGATCAGGTTTTCGAACTCGCCGTGTGCCCGGATGTCCAGGAGAACCTTCCTGAAACTGTCGAAACCTATGGGAGCCAGATCCCTTTTCATGTCGGAGAGCATGCAGATGGTGCAGTGGTTGTTGCAGCCGAACCAGATGGAAATGACGATGTACTTGCTGAGATCGACCCTCGGGTAATTCATGGTTCGCCCACACGCAGGCCGGAACTGCCTTTTTCCCCGAAATACAGGGTAAGAAAATCTCTTCCTTCTCTATCGGTACCCCCGGTCAGGTGCCCGAAAATGAGCGGACCCGCCGCAGCGTACAGGTGGTGAAATGGCTCTTCAGGGATGGAGTAGTGCGTCACCATGTCCAGGAGGTAGGGATAGAGTTCTTTTATCCGAAGATCGGCCGGGTAGAGGTTGATGTCAAAGGACGTTCGTGGATTGTCCTCCTCCCTTGCTTCGAAATAGATGAATGCATTGGGGTCCATCCTGCTTGCCGCCAGCTCGATGATTCCTTCCACGATGTGCAATGGGGTCTTTCTGCGTTGGGGGGGGTAGAACTCCCCGGACAGCCTTTTCAGAATGTCCGAGATGTTGTATGCGGGAAACAGGATGTACTCGGCCGCTGCCTTGCGGGAAGGGGCCGATGCGTCCCATTTGAAGGCCATGTGGATAGGGAAAGGCTCGGGACTGCCGGGGTTTTTCCTGACGGCCTCTGCAATCCTGCCCCCAAACTCCAGGTATGCCTTGTAAAGCCCCTTGTTCCCGTTTCCCTCAAAACCGAAGAGGACGATGTTGGACTCGGGCAGGTGTTCCTGAAAGGCATCAAGGAATTCGTCCGGCATATTTATCTGCCGGCAGATATGGGTGACACGTTCGTGGGCTTCTTGCCCCAGTGATTCCCTTCTGAAGCCCATCAGAAATCGATCTGCCAGGAGGGTTTTCTTGAAGACCTTGAAGGAGCGTTCAAAGCCAACCGTCACATTCAGGTCGCTCACAAGCTGAAACAGTAATGAGGCCCTCTCCTCGGTTGTTTCCACGCCCGCAAAAGGCGGCGCCTCACGGGGGGGAGTCGCCTTGTCCGTCCAGGAACCGGGCGCGGGTTCATCCCCGGAGCCTCGGATGCCCTCTACACCATAGTACACGGTGAGAAAGTCCCTTCCTTCCCTGTCCATGCCACCTGAAATATGACCGAAGATTTTGGTCTTCACCGGAACATAGAGGGCTTGAAATCTCTCCGCTGGGATCGAATAATGCCGGAACATCTTGAGGAGAAAAGGGTACAGTTCCCTCAGCTCTAAACCGGCCCTGTAGGTGTTGACGTCGAAGGAACTTCTCGGATTGCCCTCTTCGGTGACCTCGAGATAGAGAATGTCGCTCAAGGGCATCCTGCGTGAGGCCGTTTCCAGGATGCCTTTTGCGACCTCGAAAGGGGTTGGGTCCTGGCATGTCTCCAGAATGGCCGACATCCTTTTCACCATCTGCTGCACGGAAAGGGATGGATACCAGGTGTAGTTGGTCAGCGACTTTCTCGCGTTGTCGGATGCATCCCACTTGAATCCCAGGTGGAGCAGGAAATGGTCTGAACCCTTCGGTCCCGGCTTTATCTCGTTTCCGATTTTCTCATAGAACTCCAGATACGCCTTGTAGACACAAGTCTTTTCGTTTTCCTCGAAACCGAAGTGGATGTAGTCTGCCTCTGCAAAGTGGCGCTCAAGAGTTTCCGCGAAATCTGCTGGCATGTTCATTCGTGCACAGATATCCAGGACCCGCTCCAGGGCGTTCTCTCCGATGGCCTTCTTGCTTGCGCCCAACAGGAAGCGGTTTTCGAGGAGGATGTTCCGGCAGATCTTGAAAGAACGCTCGAACCCGACTTGAACGTTGAGTTCCCTGACGAGCCTGAAGAGCCGTCCGGCTGTGTCATTTTTTTTTTCGGTCTCGGCAGGAGGAGTGGTCCCGGCTGCAGGGGAGATCCGGATTGTCCCGGATGGTATCCGGGCCTCCTCATCCAGAATTCCATATCGAGACTCGTAATGGCGGATGCCCATGTCCAAGGCATGGGCCACGCGCTTGGCCACGAAAGGGTTCAGGATGATGCGCTGGGCGATGTCGGCCCTGAGTTGATTCCCATCTTCATCGGATGCCCGGGCGGCCCCGAAGATGAGTGCGATCTCCTCCCTGGTAGCAACCAGCTCCCACACGTTCGGCTTCAGGCTCTGGGCCTGGGTGTCGTCCCATACGATCTCAGGGGAAGCATCCGAGTGCCCGTTCGTCTCAGGTCTTCGGTGATCCCTATCCTCTGCCACGGCACCTCCACAGACTCATGTTACCATCCAGTGTTTTCACAAGGCCGAAGCGATTCTGCCTTGCCTGCTCTATCTTACCCCATCAGGCGCTGGAATTCAACCCAGCCGGACCCCCCCGATTCACCATCAAACACGATCTGCTGCGTTACGCTCATCCCTCATCCCTGCGGCGTACGGGCATGTACGCCTCGGGCCTCTGGATTTCGCAAGCCTTGCATCTCGTGCGTGCTGGCGAACCGGGCCATCCCCTAACCGCTTGGCTCCACCGGACGAGCAGAAAATTGACGGTGGATTTGGGACCCTGAAGGCCTGCAAAAGGGAATGCCTTTCTGCGCATGCGGATGGAATGCCGTGAAATCCGGCCATTGGGTATTGCAAAAGGCGTGGTAACAGGCTAAAAATCCCCATACTTTACGGGAGGCAACGCCATGGCATATGAGACCATCGAGTATGAAGTCAAAGAGCCGGGCATAGGGATTCTTTCCCTGAACCGGCCGCGCAGGTATAACTCCGTGAGCTACCGGATGATGGAGGAGTTGGAGATATTCTGGCGGGAAAGGCGGCATGATCTGGAGACCCATGTGATCGTCCTCCGTGGAAACGGGGAAAGGGGTTTCTGTGCAGGCCTGGACATGAAGGATGCCATGCAGTTCACCCCGAAGATGAACGCAGACCAGTTCTACGACTTCCAGGTCAGGTTGGCCAGGCTTACCCTTGCCATGAGGCGCGCACCCCAGCCCGTGATCTGCGTTGTCCACGGCGCTGCCGCGGGTCTGGGGTTCAGCTTTGCCATGGCATCGGACGTGAGGGTGATCAGCAAGGACGCCCGGTTCTCCGCAGCCTATATCAACATCGGCCTTGGAGGGGCGGACATGGCGTGCAGCTACTTCCTGCCCCGCCTCATCGGCGCGGGGCGGGCCCATGAGTTCATGCTCACGGGCAACTTCATGTCAGCCGAGGAGGCGATGGGGTTGGGTTTTTCCAGCCGCCTGGTGGAGAGAGGGCACCTGCTGGAGACCGCCCTGGAGCTTGCCAGGACCATGAACAGCAAGAACCCCATGGGTCTCCGGCTCACGAAGGAGGCGATCAACGTCAACCTGGACGCGGGCGGCCTGGAGCAGGCACTCCAGGTGGAGGACCGGAACCAGTCCCTTCTGGTAGCCAGGACGCTCATGGGGCATGGGGAGAAGACGAGCCGGTACTTCTAAGAGCGCCTTTCTTGATTGACATCCCCGTCCATGGGATGTAGATATAGCTGCGGCATTACCAGACGCGATTCTCTCCCACGGAACAAGGCTCGGTATCTCTCAAATGGGCGTCCAGGTTGACCACAAAGCCGATCCAATGCCTCTCTTCCCAGGCCGAGCAGTCCCACCTTGGCACAATGGAAATCCCAGACCTGTAAACAGGGCCGCCAAGCGACCGTCCAATTACGAATACGGTGACGTATTTCCGGGAGCCGAATCCGTACAAGATGACGGGTCACCACAGAGCCTCGGAGGGCGCGGAGGGAACAGGTTTTCCCTTTGGCGGTATCTCCCGCCAAAGGGAAATATCTCGGCCCTTCGGGCAAAGATGACGTGCCTGCGCCGCAGGCAAGCTGGTTTTGCCTTGCAGGTAGCTCTCTGCAGGGCAATAAGAGGGGCTTTCCTCTGTGTTCTCAGTGCCTCTGGAGGGGCGGGTGGTGAAGAAGCACGTGATCGTATTGAGCACAGAGTGGGCATAGGGTCGAGGAAGGATCATTTCGAGTAAGGAGGGACCAGCAGGAATGCAACCCCTTGGGCCTCGGGAATTGATGGAGGATGTGCATCGCAGGGATCTGTGTGTGGGCTGCGGGGCGTGTGTGGAGTTGTGTCCCTATTTTGGAACCCACAGGGGAAAGACGGCCCAGTTGTTTCCCTGTGACCTTCCAAGCGGACGATGCTATGCCCACTGCCCCAAGGCGGAGGTGGACCTGGACTCCCTGGCGTGGGAATACTGGGGAAGGCCATACGAAGGGGATGCCTTAGGGTATACCCTGGAGATCATGAAGGCCCGCGCAGGTGGAAAGGCTCCCAGGGGTGCCTTCCAGGCGGGCGGTGCGGTATCCGCACTCATGACCTTTGCCCTGGAGACGGGGCTTATCAAGGGGGCCGTCCTCACGGACCGGGAGGGGTTGATCCCCGTCCCCCGCCTTATCACCCGTTCTGAGGATGTGGTGACATGCGCCTCGTCCAAGTACACGGCTGCGCCGACCCTCTCCGTGCTCAATCGAGCCGCACGGGAAGGGTTCGGTCGGCTCGGGGTGGTGGCCACGCCCTGTCAGGCAACGGCCCTGGCCCAGATGCGTGCCAACCCCCTTCAGCGCGAGGATTTTCGAGACCCGGTAAGCCTCGTGGTCGGGCTTTTCTGCACATGGGCCCTGGATACCCGGGGCCTTGTCTCCCTCCTCTCCGGACGCGTGGACGCAGGAAAGATCCGGAAGATGGACATCCCACCCCCGCCCGCAGAGATCCTGGTGGTTGAGACGGAAGAAGGGAGGG
>JAFGPH010000457.1 GCA_016926135.1 Deltaproteobacteria bacterium | reverse complement strand
GGTAACTCTCGGCGGCTGTTGTATTCCAGTGGGTGATGGCCCGGTTTGGAAATGTTCACACTGCGGACTGGAAATATTCAGGAAGAGAAAAAGGTTTTTACCTGAGGAATACTGAAAGAAATCAGGGTTTTGCTATAAGAGGAGCCTACTCTTTACACTCTCCTAAAATAATGGTCTGAAATAACCCGCTACCTGAACCCTTCGCATTATGGAATTTCCCCGGGTGGCTCAATATCTGTGCTCATCTGGGGCCATCTGCGGATAGAAGGGTCTATCGTTGGATCTGGTCTGTATCGCCGGCTCGCATGCAATAGCGATCGAAGAGGGAGCGACCCGGCCCTGAGCGAGGTCATAAAGAAAAGCGGGGAACTTGTAGAGGTGGGGGGCAAAAAGTACCCTGCATGGGAGATCGTCAGTGACGGGGATGATCTGATCTGGAAGTTTCTGGGAGGAACATGGAAACTCAATGGTTTTCAATCACACTCTTTATTTCCCAGGCTAAGGATCCGATCTGCCACTGACCGCTATTCTTCAATTAGCCGATAAGGGATCTCAGTGGACATCCCTGTTCCTGCAAATTAAGAAAAATCCCATTCACGAGAATCAATCCACCCATATATTCATTCCGAACAGACCATCGCCGTGCTGGTTGAAGGAATTTTGATAATCATTAAATCAGAAGCTGCTATTTTTCGTTATCCGGTAGGGTGGAACCAGATCGAAGCGAATGAACCAAATTGAACTTTATTCGCGGACGGATGGATTATTCGGGTCGGTTTCAAAGCACTTGATGACACAAATTTTTTCATCGGATTTACTGTGCGAGACATTCCACGGCCTTCAGAACTGTAAAGGGAGGCCCTGGTTTGAACTTGTAAGAATTGAACTCCGGAAATGTTGCGGTTACTGTATTCGTTTTCTATTTCAGTTCATTTTGGACAGATGTAGAGTTTAATATACCCTATAATGAAGGATAACCAGTCCTTGAAGGATGGGTTTGATATCTGGATCCAGGGGGGTTACGAAGGTGGAACGGGTACTTATTGACGGCAAGAGTCTTTCGCTGAAGGATTTTATGGACGTGTCCCGCGACGGGGCCCGGGTTGAAATTTCGGCGGAGGCTATGGAAAGAGTTATCCGGTCTCGAGACATCGTTGAGGGGCATCTTGAGGCAGGACTGCCGATGTACGGCATCAACACGGGTTTCGGTAAATTTGAGAATGTCTCGATCCCTGAGGACCAGCTGAAAGCCCTGCAGATCAACCTTATCCGGGCCGATGCGGTGGGAATAGGGGATGCTCTGTCGAAGAACATCGTCAGGGGCGTTATGCTCCTTCGGGTTAACTCGCTGGCGAGGGGTTATTCAGGTGCGAGGCCCGAGGTTCTTACGACCCTGCTGGAGATGCTGAACAGGGGCGTTACTCCGGTGATCCCTGAAAAGGGTTCAGTTGGAGCAAGCGGGGATCTTTGCCCGCTTGCCCACATGGTCCTTCCCATGATAGGAGAGGGAGAGGCGGAGTTTGGCGGTGATGTTCTTGAAGGAGCCGAGGCAATGGATCGTGCAGGCCTCCCATTGCTGAAGCTGCTGGCGAAGGAAGGACTTGCTCTTATCAACGGCACCCCGGTGATGACGTCCGTTGCCGCCTTTGCCCTGGATGGGGCGGCCAACCTGGCAAGGTGTGCTGATATCATCGGAGCTATGTCGGTGGAAGCCCTGAGGGGGATCATCGACCCGTTCGATCCGAGGATCCACCAGATCCGTGGCCAGAATGGACAGATCGCAAGCGCCAGGAACCTGCGAAGGTTACTGCATGGGAGCGCCCGGGTTTCAAGGCAGGGGGAGTTTCGGATGCAGGATGCCTACTCACTGCGATGCATGCCCCAGATCCATGGAGCATGCCGGATGGCCATCGATTACGCCGCTAGCGTTGTGAATGCGGAACTGAACGCAGTGACGGACAATCCGCTGGTCTTTGAGAACGGAGATGTCCTTTCGGGGGGGAACTTCCACGGTGAGCCCATCGCGATCGCAATGGATGCGCTCGGGATAGCCGTTTCGGAACTTGGCAACCTTTCCGAAAGACGTATGGCAAAGCTGGTGGACCCGGCTCACAACCATGGGCTGCCAGCGTTCCTTGTCACCCAGGGAGGGATCAACTGTGGTTTCATGGTCCCACAGTATGCATCGGCCGCACTGGTTTCAGAGAACAAGATCCTTGCACACCCTGCGAGCGTGGATTCTATCCCCACATCGGCAGGACAGGAAGACCATGTCAGCATGGGTACCATAGCAGCAAGGAAGGCTCTGCAAATAGTGGAGCACGCCCAGGCGATACTGGGAATTGAGTGGATGGCCGCAGCCCAGGGTCTGGATCTGCAGCCGGGTTCCGGACTAGGCGAGGGGACTGCACCCGCTTACGGATTGCTCAGGGAAACGGTGTCATACATGAAAGAAGACCGGGTTTTCTACAAGGATCAGGCTGCGGCGGCGAGACTGATAGCCAGTGGGGCTCTTTCGGATGCAGTGGAGAAAGCCGTAGGTCAGCTTGATTAGTCCGATAATCTTTGCCTGATAGTTTTCAAATATATACGGGGAGGTCGTAAAAATGTCCGGGAATGCAAAGATCCTTCATTCGGTCAAGGCTCAGCGTGGGCCTGTCCTGCGCTGCAAGGGGTGGCGCCAGGAGACGATCCTCAGGATGCTCGAGAACAATATGGAAAATGCCGAGTATCCGGAGAGGCTGGTCATCTACGGTGGGAACGGAAAGTGCGCACGGAACTGGGAATCCTATCACGCCATAGTCAAGTCTCTTATGGAACTCGAAGATAACGAGACCCTTGTTGTCCAGTCGGGGATGCCGGTGGCAGTCTTCAAGACGCATAAATACGCTCCAGTGGTTGTCATGGCGACAACAAACATAATGAAAGCAACCTGGCCGATCTTTTACGATCTTGAGGCCAAAAACCTCACGATCTTTGCCCAGTACACTGCTGCTCCGTGGGAATACATCGGCACCCAGGGCGTCATTGAGGGGACCTTCGAGACTCTCGGGGCTGTGGCCATAAAACATTATGACGGCTCGCTGGAGAATCGCATCTACCTTACGGCGGGAGCCGGCGGCATGGGAGGCAACCAGAGCTGGGCGATGAAGATGCACGGAGGGGTCGCCATAGTCGTAGACACGGACCGTAAGATCCTTGAAAGACGTGTCGAGAAGAAGTACATGGATATTATCGTAACCACGATGGACGAGGCTATCGCTCTTGCCCGGGAATCAGTGGCTGAAGGCAAACCTCTGGCCATCGGTGTCGTGGGGAACGCTGCGGACTGCTTCGAGGAGGCCTATGAGAAGGGGTTCATGCCGGATGTCATGAGTGAAATGTGCCCTTGTCACGATCCAATTTCATATATCCCATCCGGGTATACTCCGGAGCAGGCGGAGGTTTTCCGGAAGGCGGATTTCGATGGCTACCTCGCAAAAGCCCGGGAGACCATGAAGAGGCAGCTGGCCGTCATGCTTCAGTACCTCGACAAGGGTGTGCCGGTGTTCGAGTATGGCACCAGCATCCGCAAAGAGTGCAGGGACGCCGGATTTCCGGAAAAGGAAGCCATGCGGCTGCCGGCATTTGTTGCTGACTACATCCGCCCGCTATTCTGCGAGGGGCGCGGTCCCTTCCGCTGGACCTGCATATCCGGTGAGGCCCTGGACCTTAAGAGGACCGACGAGCTCGCCCTCGAACTTTTCGGCGATGATCCCATCGTGGGTCGCTGGATCCGGCTTGCAGGCAGGCACCTTCCTATCGAGGCACTTCCGGCAAGGGTCTGCTACATGGGATTCGGGCAGCGGAAGAAGTTTGCCCTGGCCGTCAACGATCTCATCAAGAAGGGCGAGATCAAGGGGCCCGTGGCATTCTCGCGTGATAACCTCGACTCCGGATCCATCGTCAACCCGACCTTCGAATCCGAGCGCATGAAGGACGGAGGAGACCTTATCTCCGACTGGCCAATGCTGAACGGGCTTCTGAACGCCTGTGGAATGTGTGATCTCATCGCGATCCAGGCCAACTACTCAATGGGGGAGGCTGTCCACACTGGTGTGACCCAGATCGCCGACGGAACAGATGACGCGGATATCCGCCTTGAAGTTGCCATGACTGTGGATTCCGGGATCGGGATCATCCGCCACGCCCAGGCCGGGTATGAGACCGCCCGCGACGTTGCCAACGGCAAAGGGGCTCTTACAGACGAGAGCATCAAGGTCCCGCTCTGGTGGGAGCCCGCGGACAAGGTGACCTTCGGTCCTGAAAAGAAGTAACCGAATGAAAGGAGCCGGTTTTCCGAACATTCGGGAAACCGGCTTTTCACAAGGGGGCAATTATGGAACATTTCGAGAAGCAGAAAGCGGACTGGTTCATAGAGGGAGCTTCCCAGGTAGTAACCTGCTCCCCGTCACGGGAGGATCCACCCGGCATCATAGAGTGCGGATGGATCGCAGGCAGGGGGGAGAACCTTCTTGCGGTTGGAAGCGAGAAAGAAGTCAGGGTGGCAGTCGACCTTTCGGGCGCGGAAAAGATCAGCGCAGAGGGTCAGGTCGTACTTCCGGGATTTGTGGACTCCCACACTCACCTTGTCTTCGGGGGAACCCGAATTGACGAGTATGTAGCGAAATGCACCGGCGAGAGTCTGGACTCCCTCAGGGACAGCGGTTTTCAGGTTGGGGTTGACGCATCTGTATCAGCGACCCGCAGTGCGGGCCTGGAGTCGCTCGTTCTGCAGTCTGGAGTGCGACTTGAAAACATGATCGAGTGCGGCACTACGACGGTGGAGATAAAAAGCGGCTACGGTTTTAACACGGAGTCTGAGATCATGATGCTGGAAGCGGCGGCTGAGTTGGGCCGCAGGCTCCCGGTGGATGTGGTTCCAACGTTCCTGGGGGCTCACGGGTGGCCAATTGAGATGGGGAAGTCCTCCTACATTGACCTTATCGTAAACGAGATGCTCCCGGAAGTGGCCAGAAGGGGACTGGCCGTTTTCTGCGATGCGTGGTGCGAGGACACCCACTTCAGCGCCGCAGAATGCGGCGGGATCCTGGAGGCCGCGATGACCTTGGGGATGAGGGCGAAAATACATACCGATGCCTACTCCTACATCGGTGGGTCCGATCTAGCGGCTGAACTTGGAGCGGTGTCGGCGGACCACTTGAACTTCACTCCTCCAGCGGCTCTGGACAAACTTTCCGCAGCAGGGACGGTGTGCACTCCGCTCCCGGTAACGGATTTTTCCGTATCGCATCCCCGCCCTTTCGATCCGGTTCCCATGAGGCAGTCAGG
>JAFGPH010000456.1 GCA_016926135.1 Deltaproteobacteria bacterium | reverse complement strand
TTCGACATTGGATATTGGGAGTTGGAAATTGGACATTCCACCGGAGGTGACCCATGGCCTTTTATACCGAGAAGAAGTTTGATTTTGTGTCGTGGGGGATGGCTGCGGAGGCATTCGGCGTGGTGCGGTTCAGGGGCACCGAAGGTCTCAGCGAATGCTACAGGTTCGAGATCGACCTGGTTTCAACCGATGCAGAGGTCGACTTGAACCATGTTTTGAGGAACCCGGCCACTTTTACCATCTTGAGAGGGGAGGGGGACATTCCCTTTCACGGCATCCTGGCCGAGTTTGAGCAGCTCCACCAGGTGGATGAGTACGTGTTCTACCGGGCCGTGCTGGTTCCCAAGCTGTGGTGGCTCTCCCTTACCCATCACAACCAGGTGTTCCTCGACAAGACGGTGCCCGAGATCATTGTGGGGGTGCTGAAGGACGGAGGGCTGACGTCTCTGGACTTTGAGCTGAAGCTTCAGAAGATTTGCCCCAAGTGGGAATACGTGTGCCAGTACCGTGAGAGCCATCTGGATTTCGTGTCGCGCTGGATGGAGCGGGAAGGGATGTACTATTACTTTGAACAGGGCGACAGTGGGGAAAAGGCGATTATTACGGATACGAAGATGGCCCATCAGGAGATGCTCCATGGGAAGACCTTATACTATTCCCCGCCCTCGGGTCTGGATGAGATTCACCGGGAGGAGGTGATCAAGAGCTTCGTATGCCGCCAGAAGATGCTTCCAAAGACCTTGAGGCTGAAGGATTACAACTACCTGACGCCTTCGTTGGAGGTATCCGGGAATGCGCAGGTCAAGGCAGACGGTCGGGGCGAGGTGTACATCTACGGGGAGCATTTTCGGACGCCGGAGGAGGGCGATGCGCTGGCAAAGATCCGGGCGGAGGAGTTGCTGTGTCAGGAGATGCGGTTTTATGGGGAAAGCACCATACCGTATCTGCGTCCCGGGTATGTGTTCGAGCTTCAGGATCACTACCGGAGCGGTTTCAACCAGACCTATCTGACCATGGAACTGACCCACGAGGGCAGCCAGGCCGCATATCTGCTGGCAGGGATACAGAAGGGGCTGAGTCAGGTGGAGGAGCAGCCCTACTACCGGAACGGCTTTGTCTGCTTTCCAGGGAGTGTACAGTTTCGACCCGAGCGAAAGACGGAGAAGGCTCGGTTTTTTGGGACGATGAACGCCAAGATCGACGCGGCAGGCAGCGGCAAGTATGCGGAGTTGGACGATCATGGCCGCTACAAGGTCGTCTTGCCCTTTGACCTTTCCGGCCGGAAGGAAGGGAAGGCCTCCACCTGGTTGAGGATGTCTCAGCCCTACGCGGGGACCGACCACGGCATGCACTTTCCCCTTCACAAGGATACGGAGGTCCTGCTCGCTTTTATCGATGGAGATCCTGACCGTCCCCTCATTGCCGGCGCGGTTCCCAATCCCGAAATCCCGAGCATTGTCCATGAAGGCAATGCCACCAGCGCAGGGTTCAGAACGGCAAGCGGCAACCAGATCTCCATGCAGGATAATGAAGGGCATGAGAGAATTGTGATCGGCTCCGGAGACGGCAAAACCCGGATCATTTGCGGGGCAGGGAGCGATTCGAAGCTGCTCACGCAGAGTGACTATCAGGCGAATTGCAGCGATTACTATATGACCTTGGCAAGCTACGGCACCACCATTGCGAACTCCTTCAGTTGGAGTGCCGTTTCAGGCTCCCTGGTCCCCCAGGTGGCAATCAACCTGCTCAAGCGTTGGAGCCAGGAAGTGGCTGAATGCGATGAACTGGGTCACCGGGTCGGTGCCATTGAAAAAGGCAGGCATTTCAAGAATTGGACAAAAACCCAGGAAACCCTTCTCGCCGTGACACCCTCGATTCTCGGGGTCTTGTTTGACAGTTGGATCATGTCCTCCCTGGCAAAGCATTTGAAGCGCAAAGCACTCGTGAGAGAGGACAGCGAATATGGACAGATCGCGCAGGAATTTTCCGCAAAGTGGAAAGGCAAAGGAGTGATGGAGAAGTGGAAATGGATTACGGAGCACACCCGGTATCTGCAGTTGGTTGCCAGGGCGTATGGATTCGGCACAGCCGGTTCGTATGGGGTCGCGCTCGTTTCTCATATCCCGGAAAAGATCGGAAAGTGGGAATCCTCTGATTTCGTAAAAGGCCTGATCGATCCGCGATGTGCCTCTTTGATAAAGCTCAACAAGGCTTCTCCTGATGTTCTCGTGGCTTCGACGGCGGGGCATGTGGACATTGTGGGCAAGAAGGGCGTGTCTCTGTTTTCGAACGGCGAGGTTTTTTTTCAGGCGAAGGATGCCGCGATTCATACAGGCACGTCCGTCTATATTGCAGCCGGTGGAATAGAAGGAGATTCTCCCACGGGAACACTCTCCATCTCCGCGGATCCCGACAAAGATCAAGGACGTTCCGTGAACCTGGAACTCGTCAATTCGCGAATAACCCTGAACGAAAGAGCAGTCTTTATGAAGTCAAACGATTCCGTCTGGATGCGGGTCTATCAGGACAAGACGGAAGGCGATGAGGATATCGGACACATCAAGATCGACCGGGGTATCGTGATTGAGGATGACAAGAAGGAAGACAAGTGTGTCATAGAACTGGCGAACAAGAACTGCCGTGTGTTTTTGGATGATGATGAAAAAATGGGTATGAGTCTGAAAGTCAGAAAGGACAAGAAGGATGTGCAGGGCCTGACCAGGGTCGACCTGAAGGACAAGTCTCTCGATCTGACTTCAAAGAAGCTGAACATCGGCGCCGACAGCAAGGTGGACAACGAAATCCATATCGGTACGGAAGGCAAGACCTCGAACCTGAATCTGGCCGCCGGCCAGGTGTCCTTTACCGGCAAGAACAAAGTGAAGGTGACTGGAAGCAAGATCATGATCGGTTAAGGGCTTGCGCAAGAATAACTTAGTACACCTTTTCATAAATACGTTCACGAATACGGGGCGCATGGCGGGCCGCCCTGGGGGTGGTCTCTCAGCGCCGCAACTGAT
>JAFGPH010000455.1 GCA_016926135.1 Deltaproteobacteria bacterium | reverse complement strand
CTCAACTCCGTGATTACCCTCTATCGTGCCCTCGGAGGCGGCTGGGAGCTGGAGGGAGAGGGAGAAGAAGAGACCGCTAAACAGTAGGAGGCGCGAGAACCATGGCCAAGGCGCGGGACACCAAGAAGGACGCGAAGAAGAAACCGACAAAGAGCAAGAAGGAAAAGAAGGCTGAAAAGAAAGCCAAGAAGGAGGGCGGGGGCTGATGACAGAAGTCACCCCGGGGCCTGTTCCATTCGATGAGGCCACCGAAGACCCTGGGTGATAAGAACTCGCTTTCTATGGGCAGGAGTATAGAGGATTTGGCCCTTGTGCGTCAAGTTTGGATCGAGCGCCCCATCCTGGGGTGCTGCCGGCCGGCTGTGGAAGCCTGCATCACCACACACATCCTGGCCTTTGAGGGGGACAGCAGGGTCGTCTGGTTTGACGGCAATTACACAGAGTACGAAGCGGACAAAAAGGTGAGACTCGGAGAGGCCGCGGCCCAGCCCCGTCGGATCAAGTACCCGAGACTGATGCGGGGGGCCTCATAAGATCGGCTCCGGGTGCAAACGGAATGAATTGGCAAAGGGGAATCACTATCTCTGGAATCACGTGCACTATGAAGGCCCCATATATCGACCCCCGAGCGAGGCAGACAGCCTCCTGATTCAGGCCACGGTCGGCTGTCCACACAACAAGTGCGCCTTCTGCATGGTCTATAAGAAAGGGCCGGCGTACAGGGTTCGTCCGGTGGAGGAGGTCAAGCGAGACCTTGAGGCGGCCCTGGGGCTTTACGGGCCAGGCGTCAAAACGATGTTTTTCCCCGCAGGCAACACCATTGCCATGCCTGCGGATGAGCTGGCCGCCATCTGCGCCCATGCGCATGCCCTCTTTCCCCATCTCGATCGAATCACCGTCTACGGATCATCCCAATACATCCACAAAAAGGGACCGGCTGATCTCATCACGCTGAGACACGCCGGTCTGACGCGCATCCATGTGGGACTTGAGAGCGGGGACGATACGGTCCTTCAGAGGATCAAAAAGGGGACCGATGCCCAGGAGCAGATCGAGGCCGGTCAATGGGTGATGGCGGCAGGGATCGAGCTGAGCGAGTATGTCATGATCGGCATCGGCGGAAGGGAAAGGACCCATGAACATGCCGTGAATACCGCAGCGGCCCTGAACGCCATCAATCCCCATTTTATCCGTATCCGGACCTTTCTTCCAAAGATCGACACTCTTCTCCTCCACCAGATTCGAAAAGGCCGCTTCCAGGTCCTATCTGCCCACGAGGCCCTGCGCGAAACAGGAGAGATCATCCGAAACCTGGACGTGACTTCGCCGATCACCAGTGACCATTACACCAATTATGTGGATGTCCACGGCAAAGTGCCCCAGGACCGGGACAGGATGCTCGCGACGATCGAAAACGCCCTTCAAATGGGCGAGGAGATGTTTCGACCGGTATATGTGGGGACGCAGTAATAAGACGACAAATTCAAGGATAGGATGGAGAAGTAGTGGCATAGTGAATGTCTGGAAGCGTGGGAATCCCTGAGAATGGGAGAGACACCGCAGCATGTTCTCAAGAGGGTGTTCGGTTGCGATGAATTCAGGCCCCTTCAGGCCGAAATCATTGACAACATATTGAATCGGCGCGACACCCTGGTCATCATGCCCACGGGGGGGGGCAAGTCGTTGTGTTATCAGATCCCTGCCCTGATCTTTCCGGGCCTGACCATCGTTGTGTCCCCCTTGATCTCCCTCATGAAGGACCAGGTGGAGCAACTGATCCAGGCGGGGGCCCCGGCCGCTTTTCTGAACAGCTCATTGACGACTGGGCAATTCCGGAACAATGTACAGGCCGTCAAGGACGGGACCATCAAACTTCTCTATATGGCGCCCGAGGCCCTGTTGCGGCCCAGCATGCTGGCCCTCCTTGCGTCCCTTCGTGTGGACTGCCTTACCATTGACGAGGCCCACTGTATCTCGGAATGGGGGCACGACTTCCGGCCGGAGTACCGCCAGATCGCCCAGGTCAGAGGTCGGTTCCCGGATGCGGTGTGCATAGCCCTGACCGCCACGGCCACGCCAAGGGTCCGGGAAGACATCAAGACCAGTCTCGGGTTCAAGAACTCAAACGAATTCGTACGGAGCTTCAACAGGGAGAATCTCTTTATTCGTGTTGAACATAAAATGGACCCTTTTGCCCAGGCTGTCGAGTTTATCAATGGATTTCGTGATCAATCAGGGATCATCTACTGCTTTTCCCGTAGCCAGGTGGACGATCTTTCCGAGGCGCTTCAAAGGCGCGGCTATTCGGTCCGGCCCTATCATGCGGGCATGTCGGATGCCGACCGGAACAGAAACCAGGAACTCTTTATCCGGGATGACGTCCAGATCATGGTGGCCACCATCGCCTTCGGCATGGGGATCGACAAACCCAATGTGCGGTTTGTGCTCCACTACGATCTCCCCAAAAACATGGAGAGTTATTACCAGGAGATCGGCAGGGCCGGCAGGGACGGACTTCCGTCCCACTGTCTCCTCCTGTTCAGCTACGGCGATATCCAGAAAGTCAAGCACTTCATCGAGCAGAAGCCGGACCATGAGCAGCGGATCGCCAATATCCATCTGAATGCCTTCTTGGGGTTCATGGAGACGGAAGCGTGCCGGCGGATCCCTCTGCTGAATTATTTCGGCGAGGCGTATTCCACAAAAAATTGCGGGGCGTGCGACAACTGCCTGACGGATGAAAAAGACCTGAGAGATATCACCATTGCCGCGCAGAAATTCCTCTCCTGCGTCAAGCGGACCGGCGAACGGTTCGGGGCCGGCCACATTATCGATGTCCTGCGGGGATCTCAGGCCAAAAAGGTCCTCAGGCTTGGGCATCAGCAGCTCTCTACCTACGGGATCGGAGAAGGACATTCGAAAATGGAATGGTTCCATCTCTCCCGCCAGTTCATTCAGAAAAAGCTCCTGAATCAGGATATGGAATTCGGGGGGCTCCGCCTGACCGAAAAGGCATGGAAGGTCATGAAGGGCCAGGAAAAGGTCCTGGGGCGGCTTGCGGAGCGGCGGCCGGATCAGGGGGCACAAGAGGAGAGGGTGTATGACAGGGCCTTGTTCGATATCCTCCGAAAGGAGCGAAAGCGCCTGG
This sequence comes from Deltaproteobacteria bacterium, assembly GCA_016926135.1. The sequence continues at coordinate 580 of JAFGPH010000455.1, read as the reverse complement.
CCGACAGCGCCGGGGTCCCCCCCTACGTGATCTTCCCGGACCGGACCTTGATGGAGATGGCCACCTTTTTCCCTCAGAGCGAATCGGGCCTGATGGATATTCACGGGGTGGGCGCGGCCAAGCAGAAGACCTATGGGCCCCTGTTTCTGGATATGATCCGGGATTACTGCAAACCCCGTGAAATCGTGGAGGTCGTCAAAGGGGCGCGAAAACGACCCGCAGCACTTTCCGCCGCCACTGATGGTAAACGGCATATGTATGTCACACAAAAGGGATTTTCAGTGAGCAAGGCCGAGGCCCCGCCTCACCTGCCACATACCAGAGAAATCGTCTGCCTGGCCAACTCCCGGAAATTTTCGGGCCGCTGCATCGCAGGCAAGGAAATCATTAGTGGCCGGATCGGTCAATGGGTCCGACCGGTAGGACATAACGAAACAGGTGCACTGTCAGCAAAGGAGATCTCTATTTCACTATCAGCATCGGCGAGCCCTATGAAGGCTACTGCTACAAGCTGGTTGCCGGGATCATCGGTCTCCTTGATGAGGAATGAATCCGAATGAACGACCTATACACCATTGGT
>JAFGPH010000454.1 GCA_016926135.1 Deltaproteobacteria bacterium | reverse complement strand
CCTTCATCGCAGACTCGGTGATTGCCGATTCAGCGCCTGCTGCATCAGCATTCGCCACAGGGGTCAGAACGAGTGACAGGTTCATCAGCGTCGGTCCCCACGATAAGACCATGGCGGGGGTTCCGGCCCCTGACCCGGGCCTTCAGTACCGTCCCCTGGCCACGGTGCTGGAAGGAGCCAGGCTCAGGGGAAAGTCAACGGGCATCGTGGCGACTTCCCGCGTTACCCATGCAACCCCTGCGGCCTTTGTGGCCCATGTGCATGCAAGGGACATGGAGGACGACATTATGGAACAGGCCGTCCATCAGGGGGTGGACGTGGTCTTCGGCGGCGGGAGACGGCACCTCCTGCCAAAGGAGGACAAGGGGTTCCGAAGTGACAAGGAGAACCTCCTGGAGGTGCTCATGGGCAAGAGCTATGCAATCCCAGGCACCCGAGACGAGATGCAGAGGGTTCGGCAGGGAAAGGCCTTCGGCCTTTTTGCCCCCAGCCACATGGATGCCGAAATTGACCGCCCCAACCTGCACCCGGAACAGCCCACCCTGGAGGAGATGACCCGGAAGGCCATCGAGCTCCTGGCCGCGAATCCTGACGGATTCTTTCTCATGGTAGAGGGAAGTCAGGTCGACTGGGCGTGCCACGCCAACGACCCTTCACACCTGCTGAGTGATCTGCTGGCCTTTGACCGGGCCGTCGAGGCAGCCCTGGATTTTGCCCGCAAGGATCGAAAGACCCTCGTACTCGTGTTTTCGGATCACAACACTGGGGGGTTTTCGATTGGTAATTCCGCCACCAACAAGTCCTATTCCCAGATGAATTCGGAGTCCTTTCTTGCGCCCTTCAGGAAGATGAAGGCTTCCGCAGGCGTGCTGTGGAATCGGCTCGGCAAGGAAAAGACCCCTGCGGGACTGAAGAATGTCGTCAGAGAAGGATGGGGGATCGATATCACGGACGAAGATGCGGATCAGGTTTTTTCTCTGGCGGCAAGACTCAAGAAGGACAAGCTGGAAGAGCATTATGCCCTGGGTGAATTCCTTTCCCCCCGGTACACCTATGTGGGCTGGACCACTCATGGTCATTGCGGAGGTGACGTGCCCCTCCATGCATTTGGCCCCGGCAGGCCGCTCGGGGTCCTGGACGGTCCCGATGTAGCGAAGGTGTGCGCCCAGGCCATGGACCTTGACCTGGGGAAGCTCAATCAGCGCCTCTTCGTGGACGCCAGCAATGTCTTCGGGAATGAAGCCGTAAAGATCGACAGGACGGATCCGCAGAACCCTGTGGTCATCATCCGCCATGAGGGTAGGCAGGCGGAGCTGCCGGTGAACAAGAACTGGCTGATCCTGGACGGTAGGGCCAGACCCCTGGAGGGAGTTGTGGTCTATGCCCCCAAGAAGGAAAGAGCCTATATCCCGCTGCAGGCCGAGCAGTGGATCAAAGGATCCAAGAAGCCGATACCCGGGGTTCGCGCACGGTGAAACCCGACCGCTGAGGCCTGTCCTGGAGGGGTTGCCGGGGGCTTGACCCGGTGTCTCCCCCGGAATTTGGATAAGGTCCACAACCTGATCTGTACCGGGACAACGGGCCTGATGATAGAGAAGGCTATAAAACAAAGACTTGCAATGGAGAAGTCTGAGAAGTTCGTAAAGTCTATCACGAGACTCAAATCAGGGCCTCTGGGGGGTGACCAGCAATTGGGGGCCATGATTACCGATGGCAAGAAGGATGCAGAGGAGCCTGTGTTCGATAAGCCCGGTGCATGAGTGTGTGGCGAGCTCAGGCTGGAGGGGAAGGCAGCGTCCTGAAGGAAAGCGCCTGCTTCCTGGCTAGGTCTTCCTGCTCTTTCTTGCATTTGATGCACAGGGTCGTCGCAGGATAGACTTTCAAGCGGCGCGGGTTAATCTCCTCCCCGCAGCCGTCACAGATGCCGTAACTCCCTGTCTCAATCCGATGAAGAGCCTCCAGAATCTCCTGAAAGCGGTCTCTTTGCCGTTCCATTAGCCTCAGACACACTTCCCGATCCCGGGCTGTGGCGGCCAGGTCCAATGGGTCTGCCTGGCTTTCGTGGGAAAGCACAGGGCCGTCATGATCATAGAACTTCGAGGAAAGCCCGCTGAGGATGTCGGTCAGGCGATCCCTAATGCCAATTCCTTCATCGGCCAAGCTTATCAGCTTTTGCGCTTTCATCGTTTTCCTTCCTTTTTCCCTCCTTCTCGATCATTTCACACTCGGATCTTCGAGCGGTTTTGTTAGGTAAATATGCTGAAAAGGTTTGATTTTGGTGATTCAGCAGGCATTACCGATCCACAAAGACAGCGTTCATTCAAAGTGGCGGGACCCGCAAGGCCGTGCCGGGAATAACTATCCCCTTGCGAGGGTGAAGACGAAGTTGGAGCCGTGCCTCTTTGCCTCATACCAGATGTTCCCGCCATGCCGCTCGATCGCCAGCCTCACCAGATAGAGCCCAAGGCCCAGCCCATCGGATTTTCCCTCTCGGGAAGGGGGGCATTGCCCAAATTGTGTAAAGAGCTGGCGGCTGGATTCAGGGGGAATAGGCCGGCCGCTGTTGTAAATGTTGATCCGGACGTGCGTATCCTGGTTCCGGAAACCGACGGCCAGTTTGAGGGCTGTTCCTCCATACTTGATGGCGTTGCGGAGTAGATTGCGGAACACAAACTTCAACCAGAAGCGATCTCCCGGGAGCATGAGCTGCTCATCCTGAATGGCGCCCAGGCCGTTGTGGAAAAGGCCGCAGGATTGGTG
>JAFGPH010000453.1 GCA_016926135.1 Deltaproteobacteria bacterium | reverse complement strand
GCCGTATCCGCCGTGCATCTGCAGGGCATCATCGGTCACTCTCACCCCTGTCTCGCCCGCCAACCACTTCGCCATCGCAATCAGACGGGGATCCTTTTTCCCGTGATCGATCAGCCAGGCTGCCTGATAAGTCAACAGACGCGCCGCCTCAACCATTGTGGCCATTTCCGCCAGCTTGACCTGTATGGCCTGAAACTTGCCGATAGGCTGCCCGAAGGCCTGTCGCTTCTTCACATGGGCGATAGCCTGATCAAGAGCGCCCTGAGCCACCCCGACCCCCTGGGAAGCAGCCAATACGCGGTTGATATTGAAGAGGTCCATGACCTGAGCAAAACCCTGCCCCTCCTTCCCTCCAACAAGATTCTCCGCTGGGACTTCTACGTTATTGAGGACGATTTCCGCTGTATCCGACGCCCTGATGCCCAGCTTTCCTTTCAGCTTGTTCGCCTGAAAGCCGGGCCGATCCCTTTCCACCATGAAGAAGGAATACCGTTCATATCTCGACTTCGCCTTCGGGTTTGTCAGGCAATAGACGGCCAGATAGTCAGCGATGCTGCCGTTGGTAATGAACATCTTGGTTCCGTTGATCACATAGTCATTGCCCTCTCTCGACGCCGAGGTCGTGATACCGAAGATGTCACTCCCTGCGTCAGGTTCCGTGATGGCGGCCCCAATAATCGTCTCTCCTTTCGGCACGGGGGGGATAAACTTGTGCTTCTGCTCCTCCGTACCAAAGTTCTGAATCAGCTCGGTCCCGAAGGCGGCCAGCAGAACGCATCCACATCCGGGGTCCACTCGCCAGAACTGCTCCATAATGAGGGCGGCTTCAAAATACCCCAGACCGGGTCCCTGGTATGCCTCATCAATATAAGCGCCCACGAACCCCAGATCGCATGCCTTTTTCCACAGGTCTCTGGGAAATTCTTCTTTTTGGTCGTACTCGCGGGCGATCTGGGTGATTTCCTTTTTTGCGAAATCCTTCGCCGCCTGCCTGATGTCCTTCTGTTCTTTTGTCAGTTGAAAATCCATGGAGATCCTCCCTTCATGAACCACGCAAACTCAATGCCCTTGATCGATAAGCGCAACTCTTCGGCGCACCCGAAGCATACTCGGCCTTCTTCTCTCTCATGGGTGGTTTCATTGCCTTTCGAATCGGACCTTTTGGTGAGTGACTCACCGGGCGCGAGAGGCTATCAGGAATCAGGCCTTCAGCCCGTTCATGAGAATCTTTCGAAAGTTGCTCACGTATTCCTTGCCGTTTAGCTGGTAACGGTTAAGGCTCCATTGATGGAGAACGCCATGGTGGACGGCGATGAAGGTCAAGGCCGTCAAGGCAGGATTGAGTGCCTTGTTCAGGAGCCCTTCCTGAATTCCCTCGGCGATAATGCCCGTGATAAATGATTGATACTTGTCGTAGACCTTTTTCAGGGATGGTAGGAAATCAACATCTGCGTTGAGTTCGGCAGTCAGGTAGTCCAAGAACAAGCAAAGTTGGGGGTTCTTAGCGGCAAAATCGGAATTGAAGCTGATGGCCCGGTGGAGTTTGCCCATGGCATCCCCCGGGTGTTCAGTGACAACCCGAATGACTTGGTCGATGTACCGAGATTCATATTCATCAATGATTCTCAAAAGCAATTGACCTTTGCTTTCAAAGTGAGAATAGAAAGCAGCCTTGGTAATCCTCACCTTCTGCGTGATGTCATTGATGGATGTTCCATGATATCCCTGCCTCACGAACAGTTCAAGGGCAGCCTGGATGATCTTGTACTTTGTCTGCTCTCCTTGTCTCATGAGGGGGTATCTCGGAAAGAGGCGTTGGTCCAGAGGTGGGCCGGATGCTCTGAGGCTACTGATTCTCGCAGAGATTTGAGCACGATCCGACCTCGCAAAGCTCCCAAAGAGGGTTCATCCGGGAAAAGGCAGGTTTGACACGAACTTCTCTACTAGATCCTTACCAAATGGTCGGTTACCAAAAATTACGGGAATCGGATGAGTTTTGTCAAGTCATTTTTTTACAAAAAGATCTTAAGTTACCTGACAGAGTGTTATCCAGACGAATTTCCTCGAAAAACCAACCGAGCGGTCAGTTCTCGTCTTCTCCCGGGCGCAAACACGCTTCTGCCAGATACGGCACGGCCTTCTTCGCAGGACGGAACACATTGACACCCGATTCCTATTTCTCTATAACCCCCAATCAAAGGAGAACCGAATCATGGAGATAGCCATTCCCTGCGGTCGCGAAGATCTTGCCCTGGTGCTTCCACCACGGGCGGATATCCTCGAACCACGCCATGCACCGGTGCTCAATGACCCGGAGGAAGCTGTTGCGGCTGCCCTGAGGGATCCCGTTGAGGGCCCTCCTCTTGCAGATCTGGCCAGAGGCCGAAAGACCGCCTGTGTGGTCATTTCAGACATCACCCGGCCAGTCCCCAACCGTGTAATTCTTTCCCCCCTTCTGAAGACGCTGGAATTGGAAGGGATCGGACGGACCGAGATCACCATCCTTATTGCGACCGGCACGCACCGTCCCAATGTGGGGCAGGAACTGGCGGCTCTCGTGGGCGAGCAGATCGCTGCAACCTTTAGATTCATGAACCACGACTGTCGCAACCCGGAAGGCTATCGCCGCATTGGAGAGCTGGAGGGCGCGCCTGTAGAAATCAATAGGGTCTACCTGGAAGCGGACCTCAAGATACTCACGGGCCTCATCGAGCCCCATCCCTATGCCGGGTATTCCGGCGGCGCGAAGAGCATCCTGCCCGGGCTTTCCAGCCTGGAAACCATGAAGTTCATGCACTCCTTCAAGATGATCGCTCACCCCAGGGTCACCAACAGTGTGCTCGACGGCAATCCTTTCTACGAGGCCACCACAGATGTGGCCCGCCTCGCCGGCGTGGACTTCATTGTCAATGCCATGATCAACAAAGACAAGGCGCCTGTTGGGTTTTTTGCCGGCGCGCTGGAAGGCGCGCATCGCGCCGGCTGCAGAATGGCAAATGACCTCTCAGTCATCCGCATGGAAAAACCTGCCGATCTGGTGATTACCTCCGGGGGAGGGGCACCCATGGATGCGACCTTCTACCAGTGCGGAAAGGGCATCCTGGCAGCAAAGGACATCTGCCGTCCGGGGGGCACAGTGATCATGGTGTGCGGTTGCGCGCTGGGAATCGGGAGTGACACCTATGCTGAGCTGGTGAAGGGATGCAGCAGTCTGGAGGTGTTTGAACGCAAATACTCTGACCCCCAAAATTTTGTCATGGATCAGTGGGCGGTGCAGAGCTACTTTCAGGCCCTGAACCGCATAGGCCGCGTCCTGGTCTATTCCCCCGGACTCAGCGCCGAACAACTGAGCCCCTTTGGGGTTCAAAAAATCGATCATCTCCAGGGCACAGTGGACAGCCTTTTACCCGAGAGCCCGAGGGTGGCGGCCATGCCTCAGGGGCCTTACGTTGTGGGGTTGGCAGGCTAACAGGTTGCCTGCTGTCAGGGAACTTCATGAGACCTGTGATCGGGGCGGAGGACGAAGAGAACATGCGTGTCCTTTCCAGGGAAGAAATAGCGCAGGCATTGAAAGAGTGGAACCAGGCTTGGTCCAACCATGATCTCGCAGGGGTGATGGATCTCTTTCATGATGAGATCCTCTTTGAGAACTGGACCGGGGGAAAGGCGCAGGGAAAAGAGACCCTGAGAAAGGCGTGGTCCGGGTGGTTTGAAGATCACGGAGGTTTCCGCTTCATGGAAGAGGAAACCTTTATTGATGAGACTCAACAGAAAGCACTTTATCGCTGGCAGTATGATGGGCCGTCCCTTGAGAAGGGCTGCGAGGGAAGGCAGGAAAGGCGGCGCGGTGTGGATGTGCTTCATTTTAAGGATGGAAAGATCATCCGGAAGTTGACCTACTCCAAGACGACCCTCCTTATAGACGGCGAAAAGGCCCGTCTCTCCCTGCAGCCGCCTGAACCTTGACGGGAGCGTCACTGCAGGCGGTCGATTCCATCAAATCCTCAGCTTGTGGCGTACTGTGATGACTTCGCTTTCGAGGTATCTCAAGAGTTGGCTGCCGCGAGCACTTTGGTGGGCGAGAGCAGACCTCTGGAGGTCAGAGATATCGAAAGATTTCGGCGAAGCTGCTATCCCGGGGCTCACTGTTCTTATCGCTGGTTTCCTTGGTCCTGAGATCATACTCTCATATCCAAGGTTTGGTTGGTCCTGTGATCTCTTGCTGATATCCAAACCATCAAAAGCTCCT
>JAFGPH010000452.1 GCA_016926135.1 Deltaproteobacteria bacterium | reverse complement strand
TGGGCAACATTGTGGTGGAAGCGGGATACAATGTACTGATCCTGGCCATTGCGGTGTGCATCGTGGGCGGATTGGGAAGCTGGGTGGGGGCGGTGCTCGCCGCCTTTCTCATCGGTTTTGCCCAGATCCTGACGGTGGTGTACCTGGGAAGCCATTACCAGATGGTGGTGGCCCTCCTGGCGATCATCTTCACATTGATCCTGCGGCCCTCCGGGCTTTTCGGGCGTCAGAAGGAACTGGAGGAAAGGGTCTGAACAGCAGAGAGTGAAGAATAACAGCCTATGAGCGGAACTAACAACGAGAGCCGACGCAAGGAACGGCTGGACAGGGGCATAAAGGTAAGGACCGAGGGGATCTACTCCCTCATGTCGTGGCGGGAGTTGGCCTACCTGACCGTGCCCAGGATGGTGCTTATCGTGGGGATGCTGCTCCTGCCCTTCCTGATGCCGGGCATGTACTGGCAACGGGTGATCTCCATCGTTTGCATCTATGCCCTTCTGGCCCTGAGTTTCGATTTCCTGGCCCACTTCGTGGGGCTGGTCTCCCTGGGCGGGGCCTTCTTCATAGGCACGGGAGGTTACCTTACGGCGATTCTGACCAAGTGGATCGGCCTGCCTCCCCTCATCAGCATACCCTTCGCCGGCGTCCTCGGGGGGGTGATCTGCACGATCCTGCTGCTGCCGTGCCTGCCCCTTCGAGGGGTCTACTTCGCTATTGTGAGCCTCATGTATCCTCTGGTCCTGGCCCGCATCATTGAGGCCCTGGACATCCTGGGCGGCACGGACGGCATCATGGGGATCAAAAGCTTCCCCAATCAATGGGTGGAGCAGTATACGGTGATCCTGCTGGTGCTGATCTTCCTCTTCGGGATGAGAAGGCTGGTCAACCTGGATATCGGCCTGGTCTTCCGCGCCGTGAAGGACAACGATCAGGCTGTGAGGGCCTCGGGGATGAACATTACCACCTACAAGGCGATTGCCGTCTTTGTCTCCTCGGTCATGGGCTGCCTTGCGGGGGCGTGCCTCACCCACATCTACATGTGGTCGGGCATTTCGCTCTTTGCCCTGGACTTTTCCATCCTGCCCATTGCAGCCACTGTGATCGGAGGGGGCGGGACTCTGGTGGGTCCGCTGCTGGGATGCCTCATCCTGGTGCCCATATCGGAACTGCTCCGTGAGTTCGGGACCCTCAGGATCGTTTTCTATGCCATCATTCTCATGGCCTTCATCGTCTTCCGCAGCGAGGGAATTATGGTATACGGGCAGCGGAAATACCATCAGTTCGAGAGGTGGGTGAAGATATGACGGACAACCCCATCCTGGATGTCCGAGAAGCGACCAAGACCTTCGGAGGGATCCTGGCTCTGAACCGGGTGAGTTTTCACGTGGAGGAGGGGGAAATTCTGGGGATCATCGGCCCAAACGGTTCAGGAAAGACCACCCTCGTCAACTGCATCACCGGGTTCATCCGGATGAGCACGGGAAAGGTGCTGTTCCGGGGCAGGGACATCAGCAAGGAACCTGCCCACAGGATTGCGGACCTGGGCATCACCAGGACCTTCCAGATCATGCGTCCCTATTTCAGCCTGCCCGCGTACAAAAATCTGGTGATCCCCCTCTTTTCTCCTCGGGCTCGTAGGACGGGCGGATGGAGAGGCGGCGGGAAGCTGGGGGACAGGAACACGGTGGGGATCGATATCCTCGAGGAGATCGGTTTTGAACGGGATTCCTTCGTGCCGTACAAGATCGCCTCCACGTTGCCCACCGGTTACCTGAAGCGGTTGGAACTGGCCCGATGCCTTGCGCTGCGGCCCGAGGTGATCCTCTGTGATGAGGTGTTCTCGGGCCTCAGCATGAGCGAGATCGCCAGCATGGTTCCCCTCATCGAGAGGCTCCAGATGGATGGGATTACCCTGATCATGATCGAACACCGGCTGCGCGAGCTTTTCCGTGTGGCCAGCAGGGTGATGGTGCTGAATTTTGGGGAGAAGCTCGTGGAAGGGACCCCGGAGCAGGTGATGGCCGATGAGAGGGTCAAAGAGGCCTATTTCGGATCGGAAGAGGTTGAGGAGGTCATGACCTATGCTTGAGGCCAGAGGCCTGATGGTCTTCTACGAAAACATGCTCGCCCTCAACAACGTGAGTCTCAAGTGTATGGAGACTCAGATCGTGGGGGTCTTCGGCGCCAACAGCGCGGGCAAGTCCACCCTCATGTACACCCTGTCGGGCATCATCGAGGACATCAGGAAGAAGGAGGAAATGGCCGGAGGGGAGCGGATCACCGTCCTGGGCGAGATCGATTATAAGGGCGTGGACATCATGAAGCTCAAGCCCAGCCTGCGGGCCAAGAAGGGGCTCGTTCTCTGCCCGGAGAGACGAAGGATCTTCAAGGAAAGCAGCGTGCTGGAGAACCTCCGGATCGGGGGCTACCTCGCCTCTTCCTCCCAGGCCAGGGAGACTCTGGAGTACGTGTACAAGGTATTCCCAGCGCTGCTGAAACTCAGGAAGAGGATCGGGGGTTTTCTGAGCGGTGGAGAACAGCAGATGCTGGCCATCGGCAGGGCCCTCATGGCGCAGCCGACCCTGCTTCTCCTGGATGAGCCCCTCCTGGGCCTGAGCCCTTTGATGCAATCTATCCTGGTGAAGGCCACCAGGGATATCCGCAACGAGAAGGGACTCTCCATTGTCGTGACCGAGCAGTACGCCAGGCCTGTGCTTCCCATCATCGATTTCGGGTTTATCCTGGAGAACGGGGCTGCCGTACTGGAAGGAACGCGAGACGAACTCCTGAGCAACCCGGACGTGCGCTCGGCCTATTTCGGGGTGTAGGCGAACAGCAGGTAGCGAAAAGTTGGAGTACGGGAGTACCGGAGTGTCGGAGTACTGGGCGGGAAGCGGAAAGAAGTCTTTTCCTTCAGCATCACTCCATGACCCCACCACTCCATGTCTTCCCGAATATCATTCTCACACCGTCAACCCGCGTCTTATGGAGTGATGAAATGGCCGAGGCGAACGATCTGCCCCTGGAAAAGGAAGTCACCTTT
>JAFGPH010000451.1 GCA_016926135.1 Deltaproteobacteria bacterium | reverse complement strand
CAGGGTGGAAATTGTCTCGGGCAATATTGCCGACTGGCCCGATGTGGTGCGGACGATCAAGGACTATGAGGTCAGCAATATCTTCCACCTCGCGGCACTCCTTTTTACAGAGAGCATGGAAAGGCCCTACGCCAGTTTTAAGATAAACCTTGAAGGAACGGTCAATCTTCTGGAAGCTGCCAGGATCTATTCCATTGAAAAGGTGATTTTTGCCAGCACCATCGCAACCTATGGCCCTGGGTTGCCCGAACCTGTGAAAGAAGGGGCGCCCCAGGTCCCCGGAAGCCTTTACGGCATCGCAAAGCTGGCGGGAGAGCTGTGGGGCCTCTACTATCATCGCCAATACGGCATTGATTTCCGGGCCCTTCGATTCGCCAGGATTGTCAATGCCGGGCGTTCCGGAGTCGGTACGTCTCTATTCCCATCCTCCCTGATTGAGGATGCCATCCTCAAAAGAAGGCACGAGGTGACTGTCCCCGAGGACTACAGGGTTCCGATCACCTATATCAAGGATGCGGCAAGGGCCCTCGTGATGCTCTATAACGCCGCGGAGGTGAAAACGAGGATATACAACATCAACGGCATTCTCCCCTCTGCCAGGGAAATTGTGGACAAAATGAAAGCAACCATTCCCGATGCGCCTTTGAATTTCGTAAGAAACCTCGTGGCACCAGCCCTGGCTATCCCTTCGTCCTATGACGACACGAGCGCCTCTGAGGAATTTGGATGGAAAATGAAATACGATCTGGACGCCATGATTGCCGATTTCATCCAGGAGGTTCAGAAGAAGGAGGGAAGCAAGGCAGGCTGATAGTCATCCAATGACTGCCGTCGGCGAAGGCGTGGTGAAGTCTCGTAAAATCCAAAATAGCGGTTTCACATGGCCTATGGATATCTGGGAAGAATCCTAAAGATCGACCTCAGTGAGGGGAAGGCCGAGGTGGAGGAGAGAGATGAGACCTTTTTCAGATCCTACCTGGGCGGTCGCGGTATCGGCTACTACTATCTGCTTAAAGAGGTCCCGGCCCACATTGACCCCCTCTCACCGGAAAACATCCTGGTCCTTGCCACGGGGGTTATGACAGGCGCTCCGCTGGCCGCATCCTGTCGGTTTACCGCCATAGGAAAATCCCCTTTGACCGCTGTGGCGGGGGAATCCGAAGCAGGGGGCTTTTTCGGCCCTGAACTCAAGAAGGCGGGGTTTGACGCCGTTGTGCTCAAGGGGAAATCGGAAAGGCCTGTCTACATCTGGGTGTCTAACGGGCGCGCGGAGATCAGAGACGCGAGCGGTTTTGCAGATCAGGGCGCAAAGGAAGTTGAAGAGGCCATTCGCAAGGAAAACGGGGGCCGGAAGTGCCGGATTGCCCAATGCGGCCTGGCAGGCATGAATCTTGTGCGTTTCGCCAATATAACGAACGCCCTTCGCCATTATAACGGCCGCAATGGTCTCGGAGCGGTCATGGGGTCCAAGAATGTCCGGGCCGTGGCCGCTGCCGGCATTGGGGGTATTGCGCTACACGATGCGGGAGGGGTGAAACGCCTGGCGAAGGAATACGCCGCGACCTTCAGGGATAACCCTCTCGGGAAAGCACTGTATGATCATGGTACGGCCAGCCTTTGCGAGAGCTTTTCCAAGGCCGGGGCCCTCCCGGTGAGTAATTTCAGGAGGAGCACACTGGCTGATTCGACCCCGGTGAGCGCCGATACCTACAAGAGGGTGCTTCAAAGAAGAGGAAAAGGGTGCTACGCCTGCCCTATCCGGTGTAAACCCTCCATCGTCTTGAATCATCCCGCATACGGGGTCGATCCGGCATATGGGGGGCCTGAATATGAGGCCATGGCCGCCCTCGGGACCAATCTCGACATTGTGGATTTGAAGGCGATTGCAAAGGCGAACGAAACCTGCAACCGTTACTGCATGGACACGATTTCGGCCGGTATGACCATGGCCCTGGCCTTCGAGTGTTTTGAGAAGGGCGTGATCACGAGGTCCGATACGGACGGAATGGAATTGCGCTTTGGGGATCCCGATCTCGTCATCCGGCTCCTGGAGATGACGGCCAGGCGGGAGGGGTTTGGCGATCTACTAGCTGAAGGACTTGCCCGCCTGGCTGCGAAGTTCGGTGTTGATAAAACTTCCCTCGACTTGTCGGTCAAGGGTCAGGAAGTGCCCATGCATGATCCCCGCGTGAAGGTGGGAGTAGGTTTGGGGTATGCCGTAGCCACCTATGGGGCAGACCATATGAACGCGGCCCATGACACCCTCTTTACGGATGGGGGCTCTTTCTCCTCTGAATCCGTCAAGCCGCTGGGCATTTACATGGGCATGCATCCCACACAGATCAGCAACGACAAGATCAGGGCCTATGCCTTGCTGGACGGCCTCTGGAAGGTCATGGATGCCTTGGGGCTTTGTGTCTTCGGGTTTGCGCCCCGGGGTGTGATGACGCTTGATCAGATGCTTCTGTCCCTGAATGCAGTGAGCGGGTGGAACGCAAGTCTTTTCGAATTGATGAAGTCGGCAGAGCGCGCAACCATGATGGCCAGGGCCTTTAACTGGCGGGAGGGATTTTCCCCAAACGACGACAGGCTGCCGAGGCGTTTCTTTGATCCGAAACCCGATGGTCCGGGTGCAGGTCGCAGGGTATTTGAGTATGAGGATTTTCAGAGGGCGATCGGACTGTTCTATGAGATCATCGGTTGCGATCCGGCTACGGGTCGGCCGCAGAGGGGAAAGCTCCTTGAACTGGGACTGGATTGGGTGGTCGGGTTGCTGGAAGAGCAAGGGAGCGGTATGGGCGGTGAACGTGATTCCTGCGGGGTATGCAATGTTTAAGCGGATGGACCATGTGGCCATGAGCGTGAAGGAGATGGAAAAAGCCGTTGCCTTTTATCGTGATGTGATCGGTATGGAAAAGGTATACGATCGAGAGTTCGAAAAGCCGATGGCCCAATTGCTGGGAATACCCCGTGCCCACGTCCGCATTGTTCATATGGAATTGGGCGGCTTTTTCCTGGAGCTGTTTCACTACACATATCCGGAGGGCAGGGAACCCGCCCAGGGCAAGCTGCAAAGCGACCTTGGTTTGACGCACATCGGTTTCATGGTGGAGGATTTCCAGGGAACCTGCCGTCATCTGAAGGAGCATGGGGTAACCTTCATGGGGGAACCGATGGAATTCCGGCCCGGGGTCCATGTCGCCTATTTCCACGGTGTGGAACATGAAGTCTGCGAGATTCGGGAGATCAAGCCCATGGAGGAGGGTAACGCTCTCCGGAATCGATCCCAAAAGGAAGACAAGGGTGCCGTATGAGTCGATTGGTCAAACAGAAAACAAAGGGCACATGCAGTCTTCTGAAAGTATCTTCTGAAGACATGCGGAATGTAACCCAGGCAGACCTTCGTCGCATGCTTTTCCTGCTTTACCTGGTGCGGGAGTTCGAGACTGCGGTGCTGGATCTGAATGATCTCGGTCTGGTTCATGGCCCGGTCCATATCAGCATCGGGCAGGAGGCGGTAGCATCGGGCATGGCCGTGGCCTTGCGCAAGTCCGATCTGGTGGGATCCACTCACCGTGCCCACGGCCACTTCATTTCGAAGGCGTTCATGTACTATGCCCCGGATGGATATCAACCGCTGCGCGACGCCGTCACCCCTGCCATGCAGGATGCGATCAATCGAACTCTTTCCGAAATCATGGGGTTGCGAGACGGGTGGTGCAGGGGGCGAGGCGGGTCCATGCATCTCTATGACCGGGAATCCGGCAACCTCGGGAGTAATGGCATTGTCGGTGGCGGGATCCCCCTGGTGACCGGGGCCGCATGGGGAGAAAGGCGGCTTGAAAAGGACACCGTGGCGGTCTGCTTTTTTGGCGATGGCGCGATCAACCAGGGGTGTTTTCATGAGGCGGCGAACATCGCAGCCCTGTGGGAAGTGCCCGTCATCTACTTTGTTGAAAACAACCTTTATGCCGTTGGAACCTCTGCATCCAGGTCTTCCTCCGTCAGGGATCTGGCCCTCAGGAGCCTCTCTTACGGTATTGACAGCATCATCGTTGACGGAATGGATCCCTTGGCGGTTTACCTCGCCTTTACGATGGGCCTGGAAAGAACCCGGCAGCGGAAATCTCCGTTCTTCATCGAGGGGAGGACTTACAGGTACTGCCACCACGCCGGTCGCCTGCCGGGAAGCGCTTACGGATACCGGAGCAAGGAGGAAGAAAGGAGCTGGCTTGAAAGGGATCCTTTGGCGACTTTTCCTCTTGCGTTGAAGGAGATGGGGGTGGTCCGGGAATCAGATGATGATTTGCTTCGAGAAAAGGCCAGGCTCTGCGTGGAACGGGCCGTGGATTTCTGCACCGAGAAAAGGGGAGAAAGGCGCATGATCCGGGCTGAAAAGTGGCCGCTTACCGAGGATCTTCAAAAGGATCTGCGAGAAGGCCATGAAGCCTTCGCCGATGTCTCCTTTGTCGAGGCGGAGGATTTCGAACGGTTCAGGACAGTCACGTACGTGGAAGCCATCGCCGCGGTCACCTTGCGCAACATGGAGAGGGACGATCGGGTCATCGTGATGGGTGAAGAAGTGGCAAATCTGCGCGGTGGCGCGTACCAGGCCTGTAAGGGAATCAAGGAGGCGTTCCCCGACCGGCTCATCAATACCCCCATTTCAGAATGCGGGTTTCTGGGGATAGCGGGCGGCGCCGCATCGGTAGGTTTGAAACCGGTCGTCGAAATCATGTTCCCGGATTTCGCGTTAATGGCGGGCGATCAGCTTTTTAACCAGATCGGAAAATTGAGGCACATGTATGGTGGTCGGATTAATTTTCCGATGGTCGTCCGGACGCGCATAGGAATCGGCTTCGGTTACGGGGGGCAGCACTCCATGAATCCCGCAGGCCTTTTTGCCCAGCACGCGGGTTGGCGTATCCTTGCGCCCTCCAATGCCTTTGATTACGTAGGACTCTTCAATACGGCGATCCGGTTAAGGGACCCGGTGCTCATGATCGAACACGGGCAGTTATACGGCGATCCATTCGACGTCCCTGCCGACACCCTGGATTACCATGTTGCCTATGGCAAGGCCCGGGTTCTGCGAGAGGGCCATAGGTTGACGGTATTGACCTATCTTACGGGTGTCAAGGATTGTCAGTTGGTGGCGGAAGAACTGGGGCAGGAAGGCAGGGGCATCGAGATCATTGACCTCCGAACACTGGACTACGTGGGAATGGATTATGAGACCATCGGTCGATCCGTTCAAAAAACGGGCAGTGTACTGATCGTGGAGCAGGCGCCCAGGAGCCAGGGGATTTCAGCGCGCCTGAGCGACGAGATCCAAGAGCGTTTCTACGATTATCTGGACGCTCCTGTAGGCAAAGTCACGGCCCCGGATGTTCCGGCCCCTGTCTCAAAGGCCCTCGAAAGCGCCATGTGGCCTACGCATTCCGAGATAGAAGAGAAGATGCTTTTGGGTTGCAGGCATCATTTTTGACACACGGAGGAAAAAAAGGATGTTCGTTACCAATATGGATAAGACCGAGGCATTGAAAACACCATCTGGGAAATCCGTCTGGTGGCTGTTATCCGGAGAAATCGGAACCCCAAATTTTGAGATGAGGTACTTTGAGGTCGAGAAGGGCGTTGAGGGCAAGGAGGAGAGACACCCCTTCGAACATGAAATATTCGTGATCAAGGGAAAGGGCATCATCAAGAGCGGGCAGCATGAGGTGAGGATTCAGGAGGGGGACGCGATATATATTGCACCGGACGAGCTTCACCAGTTTTTCAGCCTTGGAGAAGAGACCTTGGGTTTCATATGCGTGATTCCGAAAGGTTGTGAGGACCACCTCAAGAAGTCGCCCTAGAAAGCCTTGCCGTGGTCCAAAAACCCGATTACAAATACCGTGCGTCCAAGGCCCTGAGAACATGATGCCCCATCTCCTTCCACGCGAGGGAGCTTGGCCCGGTAACTGCAAACGGTTACGGGATTCGGGAGGACAGGAATGCCAGAAAAAAGCCGGGATGTCATTGTACTGGGTGGAGGAGCGGGCGGTGTGCCCGCTGCCATCAGGGCGGCCCAGTTGGGTGGGAGAGTTGTCCTTGTAGAGGGGGAGGAATTAGGCGGGCTATGCATGAACAGGGGATGTGTGCCCTATGGACATATGATGGCAGCATCCGGCATCCTGGGGCGCCTTGCCCTGGGAAAAGATATGGGCATTGATTTTGCCCGAATCACCACGGACTACAGCAAGCTGATCGCCAGACAGGAGAGCCTGATCGCCTTTATGAGGGAAGGGGTCAGAAGTACGGTCAGGAAAAGGGGTGTGAGGATTATCCAGGGCAACGGCAGAGTAACAGGAAAGGGCAGGGTGGAGGTCAACGGCGAGACCCTGCCCTTTGAACGTCTCATTCTGGCTACCGGCGCCGGGTGGTTGAAACCTTCCTTTCCAGGGGCGGAACTGGAAGGCGTCGTCAATAGCAGCGAACTCCTGAAAGTCGAGAAGCCACCTGAAAGAGCGCTTCTTTATGGCAGGAGTCCATGGCTATTGGAGATTGCGCAATTCCTCCATCGGTTCGGATCAGAAGTGACCCTGGCCACTCCGGATAAGGCGATCCTGCCGCTGGAGAGCAAGACCATCCGAACACGGCTTGCCAGGTCCTTGAAGCTGCAGGGGATTACAGTTTTGAGCGGGGCAGAGATCGCAGGATTGAATAAAGCCAAGAGCGGTCTACGGGTCCTTTTCAGTGGCAGGGACCTGGAGGAGGAACTTGTCTTTGACAAGGTCATCAGCATTCGGCGGCAGGCCCGGCTGGCGGATTTGGGGCTTGAAACCGTTGGACTGGATGACAAGGCTGAATACATCGAAGTCAACGAGCGGATGGAGACCTGCGTCCCGGGGATCTATGCCATAGGGGACGTGACCTCCCCCGAGACGATGCATTATTCCCACCTCTCCTCTGCGGGTGGGATGGTGGCTGCCGAGAATGCCATGGGGAGGAACTGCCGTTTTCATCGGGGCTCCAGATGCCGGATTCTCTTTACCCAACCCCAGGTCGCCTGCGTGGGACTGACCGGCAAAGAGGCAACGCGGGAGGGCTATGATGTGATCACGGGCGCGGCGCCGCTCTCCATGAATCCCTTCGGCATGCTGATCTCCCAGACCGAAGGGATCGTTGAGGTGGTCGCCGAGAAGAAATATGGAGAAGTGCTCGGGGTGCACTTTATTGGTGAAGGGGCTGCGGAGATGGCCGGTCAGGGAGTGCTTGCGATCCAGATGGAGGCAACCCTCGAAGAACTGGCCCGGGCAGCCTTTCCCCATCCTACGCTCAGTGAGTCCCTCGCAGAGGCGGCAAGGGACGCGCTTGGCACACCCATCTACCTCCCGTGATGATTTCCTTATTCGGGGGCAAGGAGAAGACAACTGCGAGGCCGTTCGAGGAGGGATCTTACCGTGGGGCAGTTTGTGCCTGGAAGGTGTAGTCACCCTCCATGAATCGCTCCGCGTACCATTCCACCTGCCGGTCGTCCTCCAGGGCCATGTCCAGGAGGTTTACGGACCCCAGGAGCCTGCCGACCATGTCCAGCTTCTGCTCCAGCACAGGGCTCTGGTACTTCTTCATCTCAGCCCTCACCATGTCCCCCTTTTGCTCGATGCTGAAGCCCAACCAGCGGAGGATCATGGCGATGAGGTGCGCCCGCCTGGATCGGCGTGCAATATCCGCGGCCCCACCCTTGAAATAGAAGGTGATGTAGTTGTCGTTCACATGGGGTCCGCAAAAGGTATCCACCGTGACGAAATGGTACCCCAGGCGGGAACTGAAGTTGAGGTAGTGGGCCGCAACGACGGCATAGCTCGGTCCACCCATGGGGCCCTCCAGGAAAGGGTCCCGGAGCAGGGACTCTGCAATGACGGATCCGAGACCCCGCCAGTTCGCCGCGCCGTGCTGGGTCCAGGAGACGGCCTCGTGGGTCATGCCCCTGAGCAGGGCCTTGAAGGGGGTGGAGACAACATGATCGAGGGTCGCTTCCCTCATGCCGGTGGGAACCGACAATCCTCCGGCCAGATCCACCACCAGGATCTTCGCAGGAAGGGAAACGCGCAGGGGGATGGCCGCGGTCCTCTCGGATTCCACATCGTGCCCGATCCGGAACATCTCCTGCATGGCCATCTCATGGGCAAAGCGGATGATATCGTGGAGCGTCCGGCATCCCTCGCATCTGAAGTCATCATCACGGAGATCCGTGAGGTGGAGAGGGGCTATGCGTTTGAGGGCCGCCTGGACGGTCCGGTAAATCGGACTCCCCTTCATGGGATTGCGGGCCTTCCTTCTTTTCAGCAGGCTCTGCACCCTCCCGCGATAGATTGTCCTGTTGGTGGCATCCACGGTGATTTCTTCACCGTGGGGAATCACCTCCGTGCCCGATCCGGTTCCCACCAGGGCCGGTATCCGGAACTCCCTGGCCACCGAGGCCATGTGCCCGGTCACGGTTCCCACATCCGTCACAATGGCCTGTATGCGGCCCATGAGGGGGACGTATCGGGGGGAGGTCTGTCTTGCAATCACGATCGCGGCCTCAGGAACATGGTGGATGTTGTGATCCGACCTGATCACAAAGGCCCTCCCTGCCGCGGTCCCGTCAGAGGCCGAAGACCCTCCCTTGAGAAGGACCGGATGGGTCGGCGCGGCCGAAACGGCGTCCCCTCCAGACGTTCGGTCCGTCTCCTCCTCGGTGTCCCTGGAGCGTCTCAGGGGCCGTGCCTGGAGGATGTACAACCGGTCGTTTCGGTCAATGGCCCACTCGATGTCCAGTGAAAAACCGTAATGGGCCTCCAGTCGCAGGGCGTAATTTACCAGCACTTCAATCTGGTAGGGATCGAGACAGGGTCTTGTCTTCAGGTCCTCCTGAACAGGCTCTTCCCTGACGCCGTCCTCCACGTCCGACCTCAGGAGAGAAGCCTTTTCGGCGATCTCCGCCTCCTCCATCTGTCTTGTTTTCTTGTCGACCTGATAGAAGTCGTTTGACGCGGATCCGTCCACCAGGCTCACGGCCAAACCCCAGACGGCGCTGATCAGGACGACCGCGTGGCGGCTGTCGTTGGGGTCCACGGTGTACAGGACGCCGCTCACCTTCGCATCGACCATAAGAATACAGGCCACGCTCATGATCACGTCCTGGTCCATGAAGCCCTTGGCGCGTCGGTAGAAGATCGCCCTGGGGTTGAATGTGCTGGACACCACCTCCCGGTAGGCAGGCAGGATATTCTCCTCGCTCACATTCAGTACCGTGGAATGCTGTCCCGCGAAGCTCGCCTCCGAGTCCTCACTGGTGGCGCTGCTCCTCACGGAAAGGCGAAGGGGGCTTCCCGCCTTGTGCTTCAGCACCCTTACGGCCTGCTGGATCGCCTGCTCCAGATCCGCCGGAATAAGTGCCTCCATGATCAGGGATTGGATTTCGCGGCTGACGGCCATGAGGCTCTCCGTGTCGTTCACCTCAAGATCGCTCAGTCTCTCCTCGATCAGGCCGGTGAGCCCGTTCCGGTCCAGGAAGTGCTGGCAGGCGTAGGCCGTCACGGCAAAGCCCGGCGGGACCGGGAGATGTGCCCTGTTGTAAATCTCACCCAGATTGGCCGCCTTTCCTCCCACTTCCGCGATATTGTCGAGGCTGAGTCTCTCCAGGGGCAGGACAAGAGGGGTCTCTTCAATCCTCTTCTTCTTCCGCAACTCGGCAAGAACCGATGTGGAGACCTCTTCCGCCACGTCAAAGAGTTCGGGATACGCCGTCTCCGTCAGCGCATTGAGGTCCTCCACGATGGAGAAGACTTCGCTGATCAGGTTTCGGGATCGATCGAGGACGTAGGCGATTGAAAAGGGCTTGTCCTGGTAGATGATGTTCTCCAGGTCCGAGATGATTCCCAGGGCCTTGTCGTTGGACGCGAGGATTCTTCTGAAGCATTCGTAGCGCTGGTGAAGAACACCTCCTTTCTCAGCGGTTTGCTTGTCCGCTCGACCCTTTCTGAAGAGATCCAACAACTTCAACAGGAAAATCCTCCTTTCGGTGACGTGAACCGACACCTCCCCCATCTGGTATGGGTTGCTTTTCTTGCCGGGATGAAAACGGAAAGGCATTGCCCCGGGTGGACTGAGATCCCATCCGCAAGTGGCCTCCCTTTGGCAAAGGGGGGATGGGAGGGTTGCCGTGGGATGCGCTGCAGAATCCCCCTGAATGCCCCTTTCTGAAAAGGGTACTTTACGGCTTCTCTTGTCTACGGGTCAGCTCCCAGGACTCCCGGGCAGGAGTACGATACTGAAGTCGGTCATGTTCTGCAAGAGGCTTGAGAGAAACCGTCTCCGGTAATACGTTGTGGTACAACAGGAGATCCCATCATGGCTACCTTGACCGTAAGAATTCCAGAGAAGCTCCGACAGGGAATTCAGGCCATCAGCAAGTCCGAGAGGGTGGCGGTGAGCGACGGCATATTAACCTGGCCAACCGGGGGGCCGGGCTGCCGGACGGGGACCTATTCTCCGCGGATCAGTTTCGCCGCAGGACGCACGACGCGAATGCTAAGGATAACCCCTTTTTGGTTCAACGCCCCTCTCGCGGTGTTATCGAAGCCAAAGCTCCCCCAGATTCTGCTGTAGGCTGATATCCTCTGGATCGATATGGATATCGCAACTTCGAGATGTGAAGGAATTGGCGAGGAATCTTAATCCAGCTAGAGGAGGCTTTTTGCTTTCTCGGCAGCGTCCCGGAGGCCCTCACGGGTTATGCCACGATTTCTTCTTTGGAATCCCCGAAGACCGCACGAACCTCAAGTTGACCACCCAGCGCCTCAATGTATCGCTGGAGTGTAGCAACAGTAATGTTGGGCCGGTGCTCAAGCCGGGAAAGTGCTGCCTGACTGATCCCCATGGTTCGCGCCACTGCCTCTTGGCTGACGTCTCTCGCTTCCCGAAGCTGCTGCAGTTTTATTCTTGCAGCCTTCTCCTTGGCTCTGCGCCTGATTTCTTCTCTCACCTTGGCCGTAAAGGCCTGCTTCATTACAGTTTCCAAAGAACGCATGATCCAACCCTCCATGTCTGTACCGATAAAATCCGGTGGTCGTTTTACTCTCTTCGGTCGTTCGGTCGCTTCTCCTGGGTCCTGAAGATAGCGCTCACAGATTGCGTCTGCCCTCTGGATAAGGCGACTGTATACCCTCTTTCCGGCCTTGCCTGTCTTCTCTCCGCCGGCCAGAATCACGGCTGTCTTTCGGGGTGAAAAGCAAAAAGGCTTCTGTATGCATGACCGTAAGAGGTGGTCCTCAACTCCTTCATGTTCGGGTAACGGGAGCCTTTCACATGGTCCACATGGGGTCGACCGAGTTGTGGTCCCATGATGCTGAGGACATTCAAGTCTGCCGCAATAGCCTTCTGGGCAGCATGAGAGAGGTTCAACAGCCACTCTTCGTATTCGTCTGAGAGAATAACAGGCCAAGGCAGGAAATGAATATAACATAAAGGTTATAGGGCGTCAAGTCAGCCCGAGGAATTTTTTGGGCAAGCACTTTGCGCGCAGATCAGTCTCTCAAGAGCATGGATGAAGGGTGAAGTCTACTGGAAATCGCCGGGATGGCTCAGACTTATCTCAGGTTCTTCGGATGGCCGATTTCCTGCAGATCCGGCAAGAACTCACAAGTAAAAAACTAGGCTCTCAAACCCACTCAGTAAACCAGTACCAGTCCCCAAGTCCATGATGCGGACCTAGTCGAGTTTGTCCACTTGGACAAAAACGTCCCTCACCCTGTGGTGCGGCAAGGCCGGAAGGAAAATGGCGCATAATGCCCAAGAATAGAGGTGACGATCCGTTTACCTTGACTTTTTGTGACAGGCTGATAGAATAATAAACAACTTCACTATTATTTACAGAGAGTTACCAAGGGCACGCAAGAACGGTTCTTGAAGATGTCGTGTCAGGAAACCGAT
>JAFGPH010000450.1 GCA_016926135.1 Deltaproteobacteria bacterium | reverse complement strand
TACGATTTCAACCATGAGGACGTCCTGGGGGATCTCACCGAGGAGTCCCTCTATGACATCTGGAACGGACCCAGGATGACCTCCTACAGGGAGGCCATGTGCAGGGGCGACTTCCACCAGGTGCCGATCTGCTGCGATTGCCCGCGATGGAAGGCACCGTACAAAAAAATGGAGATGCTGGACGGTCTGCTGGTCTCCACCCAGTGGGAAGGCAAGACCATCCAGATGGTCAAGCGGGCCTTTGAACCCGCGGCGCTCAGGGGGGTCTGCTCGGACCTTCCCCGGACCACGAGGATCCTGCAGTGATGCCCAAACGACGGAGACATCTGAGGGTTCTCCATTGTCCGGTGGTCGCCCTCTACCAGACCTCGCTCCTCACCCGGGGACTCAGGGAGGCTGGCGTGGAGGCGGACAGCATGGTCTTCGACTTTGGTGACGACTCCTGGCTCTCCCTGGATGTGGATCACAACCTAGGCCTGGATCGATGCTCCTGCGGGAAGAAGCTGCTCCGGATCACGGCCTTCCTTCTCAAAGCGGCCCGTCGCTATGACGTCTTCCACTTCCATTCGGGAAGAACCCTTTTACCCCTCTGGGTGGATTCGCGGTGGTCCCCGGTCCCGGTCTCCGTGAGACCGTGCCTGAAGTTTCTCCGCATAGTGGATTTCCTGGACCTTCCCTTTCTCAGGATGCTGGGGAAGAAGACGGTCTTCTCCTTCTGGGGATGCGACATCCGCAAGCCCACGATCCTCACCAGGCACGAGGAATACATGTGCCACCACTGCCTGCCCGGCGAGAAACAGTGTGAAAGCCCCTTCCGGAGTCACCTGTACCGTGCCCTGAAGCGATACGGGGATGCCGTTTTCCTGAGCGGTGATCTCGTGAAATCCTATCCACGCTATCACTGGCTCCCCAATGCCATCGACCTCGACCTGTGGAACCCCGCCAGGGTGATGGAGAACATCCCCCCGCAATACCGCATCCGCAGGAACGGCGAGGTCCTCGTGCTCCATGCCTTTGCCAACAGGGATCGCCGCGGTGATCACAAGGGCACCCGACGGATCGAGGCGACTGTCCAGTCCATGATCCGAGAAGGCCTCCCCATTCGATATATGACCCTCGACGGCGTGCCCATCGAGGACGTGAGGTACCTACAGGTACAGGCCGACATCGTGGTCGATCAGTTCAGACTGGGCTGCTACGGTTCCTTCGCTCTGGAGTCCATGGCCCTGGCGCGGCCCGTGGTGGGATGGATCGAACCGGAGCTTTTCCGCGATCAGGGAGAGATCCCTCCCATCCTCAGCACGGATCTGAAAGGGCTCGAATCCACCCTAGCCGACCTGGCGGGGAACCCCGAAAAGAGGCGCTCCGTGGGCGAGGCATCCAGACAGTACGCGGAAAGGGTTCACGATTACAGACTTGTCGGAAGGAGGCTCAAGGAGTTCTATGACGGGCTCTTGCCCCATTGACGTGAACCCAAACGGCTCGCTGCAGCGAAGCTTGAACTCCCTTGCCGTCATACCCGCCAGGGGGGGATCCCAGCGAATCAAGGACAAGGGAATTGTGGATCTCGGGGGAAGGCCCCTGATCGCCTACACCATCGGGTCCATCCTGGAAGCGGGCTGCTTCCGGAGGGTTTTGGTGTCCACGGACTCTCCACGGATTGCCGAGGTCGCCGAGGCATGGGGAGCGGAAGTTCCTTTTCTCCGCTCGTGCCAGAATGCCTCTCCCAAGGCCAATCTGCTGGACGCCATCAGCGAAACCCTGGACTCGCTCCGGGACCACGACGGGTTCGTGCCGGACATCCTGGGCATTTTCCTGCCCACCTCCCCCTTTCGGAGAAAGGCGAAGATCCGTGAGATCTTCCGCATGGTGTCTGAGGGAGCCCAAGCGGGGAACCTCTTGAGACCGATCCGATGGAATCCTTGCGATCTCTACTACCAAGACGCATCGGGGAACATCGTGAAGTGGAACGGAAACCCCTACCGGGGCATCACCCGCTTCCTGCGCAATACCCTCTCTGTCGCGACCTATCGCCTGGAATGGGATTGCCTTTCCGGCGAAGGGGTCGCCCCTTCCACCCCGGGCTACTTCCACCACTACCTTCGCTGGTTCAGATCCAACGACTACCGGTACCTGGATCAACGGGATCTTCGCACTAGTTCTCCGGATTCCGGTCGATGGATCTATGTAGGGTATGCCTCCGTGTGCGAGTCCATGGACATCAACACACCTGAGGATCTGGCCATGGCCGAAGCCATTCTGAGGAGGAAAGGATTCCATGCATCTCGAAGTATGGCTCCCCGATATGCGTCGGGTTGCTGACCCAGACCGGAAAAGACGGATACGCACCTGGGCGGAATGGTTGCGAGCTGAGGATGCACGGTCGAGGGTGATCCCTCTGGCCTGTTCCAGCACTGAGAGCCTGCGGCTCTTCCCCGCTGAAAAGGGACCGAAACCGCGCCGTACGGTCGGGAATTGGCGGCAGTTGATGGTCCGCCACCTGGACCGGATCCGCACGGTCCCCCAGGAGGGCATCCTGATGGTGGAAAGAGACGTCCTGCCCGGAAAGGCTCTGAGTGCGACTCTGGAGCGGCTGCTCCGGAGCGAAACCCGGGGCTGGTACTTTTCGGTCTCTCCCCTTCCCTTCTATGCCCACGATATCCTCATCAAACAGGATAAGCGCATGACGAACTTTCAGATGGAGGGGGTCTACACCTTCGACATGGAGAAGGCCATGTTCTTCAACCACATCACGGGAAGGCACTTCATCCACTCCCAGGAGGCCCCCACCCTCCTTTCTGCGGACGGCAGGGCATGCTTCATTCCGCTTCGATCTTTTGAGTTGGACCTTCCCCTCCCGTACTCCTTCACGGGGGACGACTACACATGCAGGAACTAGATCATGATCGTACTCGGCATCAATCCGGGATTTGACGGAACGGCAGCCCTCCTGATCGACGGCGAAATCAAGGCCGCTGTGGCCGAGGAGAGGCTCTCCAGGATCAAGGGCCATCAGGGCTTCCCTCACCGCGCCATTCAGGAATGCCTCCGCATCAGCGGGGTGGAGGGCTCGTGGATCGACTGTGTGGCCTTTGCCTCCCAATCGTTCCTGGGGTTTTCCAGGGCCTTCACCGACTTGATGCTGAGCCCGGCCGGGATGGACTTCTCCAACCCGCTCCCCTTTGAGGTACGACTCCTCATGTTGAAGAAAGACCTGGAAACCGAGATCCTGGGCCCGGTCCGATTTCGATGTCTGAGCAGGAGGTATTCCCGCTCTGCCTATGAAGGCGTCCTGAGGGAGAAAGGGATCACGGCCCCCATCATCGGTGTGGATCATCACCTGGCTCACGCGGCGAGCGCCTATTTCTTCAACCCCGCGGATCCCTGCCTTGTGATCACGGCGGACGGGACTGGCGACGGTCTCGGCGCCACGGCCTATGTGGGCAGCCGAGGCCGTCTGAGACGGCTTGCCTCCACCCCATCGGCCCACGCACCCGGCTCCATTTATTCGGCCGTCACGGGCTACCTGGGATTCAAACGGCACCGTCACGAAGGAAAGGTCCTAGGCCTTGCCGCCACGGGAGACCCGGAAACAGCCATGGAGCGCCTCAGCCCCTGCCTGGACCTCAGCGCCGACTCCTCGGCCTTCCGCATCCCCCTGGTGGAGAGGGAAAAGGTGGAAGACCTGGCCCTCAAACAATGGCTGGTGGAAAAGGGGTACTACCTCGGTCCCACCAATTTCATCCTGCAGCGGCACCTGGAGAGAAACCTCATGGGAGTATCCAGGGAGGATGTCGCGGCGGCCGGCCAGAGACTTTTCGAACAGGTCTTCCTGAACCACATCTCCACGCTGCGTGAAAAAACACGGCTTCAGAGCATTGCCCTGGCCGGAGGAGTCTTTGCCAATGTGGTCCTGAATCAAAAGATTCTCGAATTACCCGGAGTGGAAAACCTCTCGGTTCACCCCAACATGGGCGATGGGGGTCTGGCGGTTGGGGCCGCAGCTGTCGTCACGGCCCGGGCGCTGAGGGATCAAGGCAAAAGGCTTCTCCCCAGGCCGCTCCGGGACGTTTACCTGGGACCCGCCTACCCCTCCCGGGACATTGAACGTCTCCTGGAAAGGGAGGACGCCCGGGTCGAGGAGACCCCTAACCTGGCCTCCAGTGTGGCGGAACTCCTGGCCCGGCACCGCGTGGTGGGACTCTTTCAGGGCCGGATGGAATACGGCCCGAGGGCACTGGGAAACCGCACAATCCTGGCCAACCCCTCGGACCCAAGGATCAAGGATCTCCTGAACCATCGCCTGAGGCGAACCGAGTTCATGCCCTTTGCGCCCATCGTCCGTCGCAGCGACATGGGTCGTTACTTCCATATGCCGAAAGGCGGGGAATATCCCATGCACTTTATGACCCTCACCTGCAACGTCACCGGAGAGGCCAGAGAAAAGGCCCCTGGAGTCGTTCACGTGGACGGGACCGCACGGCCCCAGATCGTGGGGAACGGACTCCTCTCCGGGATCCTGCGGGAATTTGAAAAGAGGACCGGCTTTGCCCTCCTGATCAACACCAGTTTCAATATCCACGAAGAGCCCATTGTCTGCACACCCCAGGACGCCTGGCGCTGTTTTCGAGACGGGTCCCTGGACGCCCTGGTGCTGGACAGACGCCTTGTCCTTTCGGGGAACGGCAGGCTCACCGAGCGCACCCGACCCCGCAGATCACGGAGGATCCCTTCGTCCCCTCCAGGGGAAGTGGTTGTCTCTTTGCAAGGCTCGGTTTCTCCATGATCAGCCGAAATACCATATCGGTCCTGGTTCTCGGGAACTGTGTCTCTTGCGAGTGTTTTGGAGGCGGCGACATTTTCTCGGGTATCCAGGCCTTTGCGCAAGACATCGGGATCCGGGATGTGCAGTTCTCCGTGGATTTGGACCCCGGAAAACGCGTGGAACACGTCTTGGACAGCCTGCACGCATACTGCAACGGGGAAATGCCCGTTCCCCCGGAGGTCGCGAGGGAGGCCCTGGCGCCCTCTCTCGCGGTGAAGACCTATGACCTCGTGGTGCTGGATGCCTGGACCCACGCCATGAGGTCCGCCGCGTTCCTGCAAGGGGGTTGGCTCGACACCCGGGGTGGGGTCGAGGGGATGCGCATTCCCCATCTGACCCTCTACGCCCCGCACATCCATGAGGTTTTCCTTGTCGCAGCCGGGCCCTCGGAGCCCTCTCTGTTCAGGGACTGCTGCAGTGCCCTCGCCGAAAGATCCGGGAACGGCTTCGGGTCCAGGGTGCTCATCCTGAACGCGACCTCCCACGTGCCCAGAAAAACCAAACCCCATCCGCCCTACCGGAACTGCAACCTTCGCTATTGCCAGACCGCGGGGGTTTGCACGGAGTCGGAGCTGGAGACCTACCTGAGAGGATACAACCAGGCCCTGGAGGGACTCTCTTCCTCCCGTTTGGCCGTTCTGGATTTGGATAGACTCTTCCTGGAGAAGGGGATCTCCAAGAAGAACTGCGTGGTCCATCTGAGCCGGGAAGGATACGGCCTGCTCGCCCGGGAAGTCCTCTCCCTGCTCTCCGAGACCTTCTTTCCCGAACTGGGCCCCCAGCCTGAATCGGT
>JAFGPH010000449.1 GCA_016926135.1 Deltaproteobacteria bacterium | reverse complement strand
GGGGGTTGCGGAGATCACCGACCGGGAGAGGCTCGGGAAATCCACCCGGCGCGGGATCTTCATGAACGGCCTCGGGGGGATCCTCTGCGGCCTGGCCGGGGTCATCGGCACAGTGAGCTACAGCATGAGTCCGGGCATCATCGTGGCAAACCGGGTGGCGAGCCGCTATGCCCTCGCCTACTGCGGTGTCATCCTGGCAGCCGCAGCACTCATCCCCAAGCTGGCGGCCATCCTGGCGCTGGTCCCGACCGCCGTGGTCGGAGCGGTGATGTGCGTGTCCCTGGGCGGGCAGTTGGGTGTGGGGATCTCCGTGCTCACGGCCCAGAAACTCACACCCAGGGATTTCTTCGTGGCCGGAATCCCCCTGATCATGGGCACCGTTGCAGGCTTCCTTCCCGGGGAGCTGGTGCGTTCCATGCCGGACCTGCTGCAGGTGCTTTTCACCAACAGCCTCGTGGCCGGGTTCATCCTGGTGCTGCTCCTGGAGCATGTTTTTCTCCGAAAACCCTCAGCGCCTCCCTCTTATGAAAAGGAGATGGGTCCTTGAAAGGATTCGACCACCGTCTCCCCGCCCAACCGCCCTCTCCGTGAAATCCGGTTCGAGTGGAGTCGTGATATCCGGGAAGTCGATGCGCGTTGCGACACCTCTTGATTCCGGAAACGACGAAAGGCCTGTTTATTTTGTTCGGCTTATAGGGGACAACGTGTTAGAAATAAACCGGAGGGCACTCCCCAAAAGCATCGTTCTATCGAAGGAGATGCTCTATGCACAGGGGGAACGTGCTTCAAAACATACCTGGCAATTTTTTCGAGCCGGCGGATTCCACCAGGTTGGTCCGGATAGCGAAGCCGGCCTGAGCCGAAACCCCGGCTGAACTGAAGACCCGTGCCGTGAAACCGATTCAGGGGGAGAAAGAATCTCTCTCCGAGGAGGCGCGGAGGACATGGCCAAGCATGCCGGCATGGCCGGTCTGAACCGGCCGTGAGAACCGGAATTCCTACACGCAAATGGACGCATTTTTAAGGAAGAACTGGTTTTTCCTGGGAATCTTCATCGTGATCCTCTCGGCTTTCGGGTTGCCGGGCCTGGGCCGATGGGCCCGGGAATACGACATCCTGAACGTCGTCATTTTCGTCGCCTTTTTCATTACGGGCCTGACCCTGGATACGTCTTCCATCCGGGCACAGTTGCGCGGGTTCAAGGCGCCGGCAACGGCCATGATCTCCTCGCTCCTCGTGATCCCGCTGCTGGCGTGGATCATGGCCCGCCTGCTGCTGTCCCCGGAACTCCTCATCGGCGTGTGCATCATCGCCACGGCCCCGGTCACCGTGGCCGCCGGAACGGTCATGACCGACCTGGGCCGCGGCAATGTGCCTCTGTCCCTCTTCATCTGCGTGCTGGGCAATTTCCTGGCCATCTTCACCATCCCCGTTTCCCTGAACCTGCTCCTGCGCTTCGGCGGAGACATCGATCTTCCGGTTCTCAAGATGCTTGCCGTGCTGGCCCTCACCGTGCTGGCGCCCACGCTCCTGGGCCAGATCGTTCGCTCCCTGCTGAAAGAAAGGCTCTCGCCTTACCGGAAGATCTTCTCCGCGTTTCAGCAATGTACCATCCTGATGATCATCTTCAACGCCATGGCCAGTTCCGCAGGGCGCATCCTTCAGGCCGGCCTGTCGGTGATCCTGGTTCTGGCATTCATGGTTTTCCTGCATTCCCTGATTCTGGCCATGAACTACGGCCTCTCGCGGGTTCTGGCGCTGGACAGGCCGTCCACCACGGCCTTTACCATTCACACCTCTCAGAAAACCCTGACCGTCTCTTACGTCGTCTGGGCCGGTTATTTTGCGGCTCAGTACCCCATGGCCCTCATCCCCGCCATCGGCTACCACCTGACCCAGACGATCATGGACAGCATCCTGGCCGAGCGGTTTCGCCGGGCCGCTGAGCGCGCGACCCGCTTGCCCTGGCAGGGATTCCCATGAAGGTCCTTCTTCTGCTCCTCTTCTGGTGCCTGTGGTTCTTCAACTTTTCCAGCAGGACGATTCTCCCCCCGCTCCTGCCGGTTCTGGAGAACGATCTGGGCATCAGCCACACCCTGTCGGGGAGCTTCTTTCTTTACCTTTCCGCAGGCTTTACCTTTTCCCTCCTCACGGCCGGGTGGGTGGCGGCTCGCCTAGGGTACAAGAAGTCCATCGCCCTGGCCACCCTGGTCTTTGCGGCCGCCCTCTTTTTCCTCCGCTTCGCCGATTCTTATGTTTATGTCTCGGCAACATGCATTTTCATGGGTCTCGGGGCCGGTACATACCTGCCGTGCGCCATCCCCCTGCTGACTTCGGTGTTCAAGAAGGAATACTGGGGGAAGGCCCTATCCCTCCACGAAACGGCGGGCGCCGTCAGTTTTCTCACGATCCCTCTCTTGACGGCCCTGGCTATGGAGTTCTTCACCTGGAAGAACTACCTGCTGACATTTGCGGGGGTCTGCATCCTCTCCACGCTGCTCTTCGTGATCTTTGCTCCGGATCTCCGGCCCGAGGGGGAGACAGCTGGAGCATTCAGCCGGCTGTTTGTCCGCCGGGTGTTCTGGATCATAGTCATCCTATGGTGCACGGCGAGTTCCTCAGTCGTTGCCGTGTACAACGTCACGCCGCTCCTGCTCGTGAATGAAAGGGGGTTCGTCCTGGAAACGGCGAACACCGTTCTGGGCATTTCCAAGGTGGGCGGGTTGGTGGCCACCTTTCTGGCGGGCTTTCTCGTGGGCCGCTATGGGGTCTGGAAAATCCTCTTCGTGTCCCTGTTCTTTACAGGGCTAACCACTATTGCGATTGGGATCCCCCAGCCCTTTCCGCTCCTCATGACCTCGTTCATTCTCCAGTCCGCCTTCTCCATGGTTTTCTTTCCCATCGGCCTGGTGGCCATCTCACAGATCACAGAGCCTCAGGAGCGGAGCCATTTCACGGGCGGTGTCGCGGCGGCGAGCGTGATCGTGGGAAGCGGGGTTGTCCCTTTTGCAGTCACCGTGATCGGGGACATTTGGAGCTTTCAAACCGGCATCCTCCTCCTTGGGGTCTTCGTGATGGGCTCTTCCCTGCTTTTGGTTCTGCTGAAACGTCCGAGTGCATAGCGGCCCATCTTGCAGCCGGTTCTCCCTTGACACACAACGCCGGATTTCCCTATACTCCTCAATGTCGCAAGGAAACAATCATTCACAGCGAAAGCAACTTTACCCTCCATCGACAAACGCGTATTGACGAAAGAAAAGATCGTCTTCTTCGGGACATCCTCCATTCTGGGGATGCGACATTGCCCATGATCAAGGCTGAACCTATGCAAATCCAAGGCAGACTTTTTCGCCTCAGCCCGTTCAGAACAGCATGGCAGAAAAGAGATCTTCAGAACTGATGCGATCACGCGAACATTCTTTCAATCAATCCATTTTCAAAACCGTTTTTGAACATGCGAGAGGAGGGACAAATGAAAAAGACAAACAAGGCGATTGTCCTAGGCATGGCCGGCGTATTGATTCTGTTCCTGGCCCATATTCCGGATCTCACTCCTGCTTGGGCGAAGGAAACCATCAATTTGAAATTCGCCAACTTCTTTCCGCCGGCCTCGGCCCCGAGCAAGATGTGTGAAAAGTTCATCGCCGATATCGAGAAACGGACCGATGGAAGGGTGAAGATCACGTACTATCCCGGCGGTTCGCTGCTCAAAGCCCCGGCCGTCTACATGGGGGTGATCGAAGGGGCCGCTGATATCGGCTTTTCCCATGTCTACTACACCCCGGGTCGTATGCCTGTCACAGAGGTCGGCGGTTTGCCCCTGGGCTATCCCAACCCCTGGGTCGGTGTCCATGTCATGAACGACTTCTACGACAAATTTAAGCCAAAGGAGTTTGAAAAGGTGCGGGTGCTCTGGATGCACTCCTCAGGGGTTACGATCCTGATGACGAAGAAACCCGTGAATCGCCTAGAGGATCTCAAGGGAATGCTCATCAGGGCCCCCGGCGAAATCGGCGCAACCATGAAGGCCCTGGGCGGGACCCCCGCCCCCACGACCATGTCGGAGGCCTATGACGCATTGTCCAAAGGCGTGATCCAGGGGGTCTATACCGGTGTGATGGGCCTCAAGGACTGGAGGTTTGCTGAAGTCGTGGGGCACACGACCCTGTCCTGGCAGGTCGGCAGTGTTTTTCCATTCTATGTGGTGATGAATAAGGATAGCTGGAAGAGGTTACCCGCAGAACTTCAGACGGTTTTCGATAAGACCTGCGAGGAGTACAAAGAGCATTTTGCGCGGATGTGGAACGAGGCCGAGATCAATGGAAAGGAATTCGGTCTGACCAAGGGGGTGAAGTTCATTGAATTGAATCAGGAAGAGGCGGGAAGATGGAAAAAGGCCGTGGCACCGGTGCTGGACGGCTACGTGAAAAAGATGGTCGGTAAGGGCTTTGCGGAGAAGGATGTTCGATCCTGGATTTCCTTCCTGCAGGAGCGCATCGACCATTGGACCAAAAGGCAATCGGAACTCGGGATCAAGTCCGCGACCGGTCCTAAAGAACTCTTGAAGTGATGAGGCGGTTCATAAAGCCGACGAACCCGCAAAGGAAAGGGACAAGGCCTATGGCCTTGCGAGAAATAGAAAAAATCAATCGTGCCGTCAGCGTATGGTTTGAGCGGGTAGGAATCGCTGCCATGCTCCTGATGCTGGCGGCCACGTGTATCGATGTGATTGGGACCAAGGTCTTTGAAAGTCCTTTTCTGGGAACCATCGATATCGTCACACTCGCCCAGGTTGTGGCCATTGCCTTTACCATCGCCATCGCGCAGATCTCCGGGAGACATATCAGCGTGGAACTTCTGGTAGCCAGTCTCCCCGAGAGGCCACAGGCGATTATCGACAGTGTGATCTATTTCATTCAGGCCCTGTTTTTTGCGGTGATTGTCTGGCGGATTTTCATGCTTGGCCGTTCCCTGCGTATGGCGGGAGAGGTAAGCGCCACGCTTTTCGTGCCCCTCTATCCTTTCCTCTTCGCCGTGGCCATCGGATTTATTCCGATTACGGTGGTATGCCTGCTCAACTCCGTCCATGCCGCCCTGAAGGCAGTGAGAAAATGAATCCGGAAACCGTCGGCGTCATCGGGGTCTGCATCCTTCTTCTGTTGTTCCTGCTCAGGATGCCTATTGCCTTTGCCATGGCACTCGTGGGGTTTGTGGGCCTGGCGTATCTGGACACCTTACGGGCGGCATACTATACGCTTTCCATGGATATTTTCGAGGTTTTTTCATCCTATCCCCTGAGCGTTGTCACCGCATTTGTCCTGATGGGCTCCTTTGCCTTTGCCTCCGGAATCGGGGCAAGACTCTATAGAGCCGCTTACGTCTGGGTCGGCGGCGTGACCGGGGGCCTGGTCATGGCCACGGTGATGGCCTGTGCCGGATTCGGCTCAATTTGCGGATCCAGTCCTGCCGCGGCAGGGACCATGGGCAGCATCGCCTTACCGGAGATG
Source organism: Deltaproteobacteria bacterium (assembly GCA_016926135.1). The sequence goes on along the minus strand of JAFGPH010000449.1, from coordinate 4,115 downwards.
AAGAAGTACGGCTATGATACCGCGCTGGCTACGGGAGCGGTCGCAGCGGCCGGTTCCCTTGGAGTCATGATCCCACCCAGCACGGTTTTCATCATTTATGGCATACTGGTTGAGGAGTCCATCGGCAAGCTCTTTGCGGCAGGGATCGTGCCGGGTTTGATCCTGGCCGCGCTTTTTATGGCCACCGTGTTTATCCTATGCCGACGCAATCCCGCCCTTGCCCCGTTCGGCCCCGTTACGGGATGGAAGGAGAAGCTGCACGCCCTCGCGCTTGTCATAGAAACCCTTGTCCTCTTCCTGTTTGTGGTGGGCGGGTTGCTTGTCGGCATGTTCAGCCCCACTCAGGCCGGAGGAATCGGGGCGGCAGGGGCGTTGCTCATCGGACTGCTCAGACGGGAGCTCAACTGGAAAAAATTTGTCGCCGCATGTGAGGGCGGTCTGCGCATGTCCTGCATGATCTTTCTGCTGATCACGGGCGGAACCATCTTCGGACACTTCATGGCGGTGTCTAAGATCCCTTTCTCCATGGTGGACTGGGTGACAGGCATCCAATTACCCCCTGCGGCCGTCGTGGGCATCATCCTGCTGATCTTCTTCCTGGGCGGTATGTTCATGGATTCCATGGCCCTGCTCATGATTCTTATCCCTATTTTTCTACCGGTTCTGGAGCACCTTCAGGTGAACCTGATCTGGTTTGGCGTGCTTCTCGTGCTGCTGATCGAGTGCGGCACGATCACCCCCCCCGTGGGCGTCAACGTCTTCGTCATCAAGGGCATTGCGCTTGATGTGCCGCTCCAGATCATCTTCAGGGGGATAGTGCCGTTCGTCATTGCGCTCCTCGTGATGGTCATCCTTACGCTGCTCTTTCCCGGAATCGCCACCTTTTTGCCCTCTCTGATAGCCTACTGAACATCCGTCGCGCGCATGGCTGAAATAGTCCCGTTCGCAAGAGGGTTCCCCCTTCTCACTCGTTGGAACTTACGCAAAGCTCTTTGCAGGCTCGTCATGCTGATGAACGCATGGGAAATGGCGATCGATGGGGAACTCGGTATTGGTTGCCGCCTTCACCGAAGACCGGGGGGGGTAGAGATAGGAGGTGTGTTTTTCAGGATATGCGCCGGCGGATCTCGTTCAGGCTATTTTGCGGCCCCTGGGTTCAGGCGATCAAGACGGAGAAACGCCATCCCCCAGGCTATGCAAAAATACATTCTCCATAGCCAGGGCGGCCCGGCCGCTTATGTCCACCAGGAGGGCGAGATCTTCTTTCCGAAACCCATCGGGTCTTTCAAGGCAATCCAGGTAGATTGCGCCTTTGATTCCGTAACTGTCAACGATCGGAACACACAGAGCCGACCTGATCTTCATGATCTGTAACGATTCGGTGAGTGCGTCCTCCCCATTTGCCAAGCTACCTTCACTGTTAATCATCATCGGTCTCTTGATCATCAGAACGTATTCGACCAGCTCGCGGTTATAGACCCTCTCAGGATCATCAACGGTCTTTCTTGATCGATAAGTGATGTTTCGGATCTCTTTGGTTTTGTCATCGACGGTAAGAATGACGCATCGATCAGTCTTTTTGAATACATGGAAAATCGTATCCAACAATTTTCCGGATATCTCTTTCAGGTCTTTCGCTCCCATGAGCTCATTATTCAGATTATAAATAAGTGCCAAGTTCTTTTTAACACTCGCAATTCTGTTCCACTCAATGCCCCCCACGATCTCCCCTACGCATTCATCCCTTTCACAGTAAAAAATACCGGAATCCAGCAGCGGTTTAAGGCAGGCCTGGCAAATACCTCCAAAGCCGAGAACAGTCGTTCCGATCACTATGGGGACTCCTTCGTTTACCTGGGTTGGAATGCCGGGCGTCAAATCCTGCCCTCCAACAAAAGTCCCATTTTTGCTGTGGAGGTCCGTTATGAAATAGCGGCTGTCTTTGATCTGGATTCTGAGATGATGGCGTGAGACGTTTTGATCCGGTATTACAATGTCATTTTCGGCGTGCCGGCCGACAAGGTATTCCGCCCCCGGCGCCAGGTGAATCGTCTCACCCTCCCCTTTTCCGACCAGTATGCACAGAGAGAAATCCATCCGATATCCCCTGCAAGGGTGAATTCATGCCCTAACTAAATGATAACAATAGCAAATTTCATACCAAAGGTGCATCAGATTCATTACCGTTATACGCCCGCTTCCGCCAGCCCAAGGCGACCTTGGAGAATCGCAAAAAATTTTTTTAATATTAACACATTGCCGATTGCCATGTAAGCCCTGAACAGTGGCACATACCAAAATCTGCACAAAATATTGTGCGCATGCACACAATTTATTGGGCATTATTGCGGGATGATTACAGGCGATAGACAGAAGACCCAAAATTCCCCTCAGGCCGCAACACACCCGAGTCGATCAGCGCCTGGAAAGCACGGCCCTTGCATCCGCAACCACGCACCCCTGGCCATCCGGATACAGGATGAGCGGATTGATGTCCAACTCCGCAATCTCAGGATGGTTTGAAACCATGGCCGACAATCTCAGGATACAGAGCTTGGCCGCCTTGATGTCCGCCGGGGCCCTCCCTCGAATTCCCTGGAGCACACGGTAGGACTTGATGGACCGGATCATGTTCTCCGCGCTCGTCTCCCACATGGGCGCAAGCCGGAAGGTGACATCCTTGAGGGCCTCCACAAAGATCCCCCCCAGCCCGAACATGCAGATGGGCCCGAACCGGGGATCCCGGGTGGCGCCCAGTATCACCTCCACGCCTTCTTTAGCCATTTCCTGGATGAGCACCCCCCGAATCCATGCCCCGGCCTTGTATCGTTTCGCACTCTCCACGATTTCGTCGAATACCCTCCCAGCCTCTTCGAGGGACTGAATCCCCAGGCGTACCCCACCGGCATCCGACTTGTGCAGGATATCCGGAGAGTCCAGTTTCATGACCACCGGCAGGCCCACCTCCTCAATGGCCTTGCGGAGTTCGGAAGGCGTGTGCGCAAGCCGGCTCCTGAGCAGAGGAAAGCCGTAGCGCCTGAGCAGTTCATGGGCCTCTTGCTCCGTCATGAAATACTCTTTCCTCCCCGAGAGCTTCGCCGCGATAATGGCGGAGACATTTTCCTGGTCCTCCAGAAGGCGGAAAACCTCTCTTCTCTTCCCCTGATGAGGCCGGATGTTTTCCGCGAAACGCACCATGGCGGCCATGGTCCTGGCCCCCTCTTCGGGAAAGACGTAATTGGGAATGCCGTGCCGCGACAGGTATTCGATGCCCTCGGAGACATCCACCAGCCCCATGAAGGAGCACAGGATCGGCTTGTTGAAGTCCTTGGCCACCCGGGGTACGATCTGGGCGGTTTCCAGGATCTCCGCGGTGGCCGCAGGCGTGAGAATCACCATGGCGCCATCCACGTTTTCATCCGCGAGGGTGTGTCGAATCGCAGCCTCGTACCGCTTGGCGTTCGCATCCCCGATCACATCCACCGGATTATGAATACTGGCCGTGGGAGGCAATTCCGCCCTGAGTTTTATCTTCGTCTCTTCCGAAAGGGTTGCCAGGGTGATTCCGGGCTGGATCAGGGCGTCCGTCGCCATAATGCCCGGCCCCCCGGAGTTGGTGATGATGGCGATCCGGTTGCCCTTGGGCAGGGGCTGGGTGGAAAACGCAAGGGCATAGTTGAAAAGCTCCGCAACGCCATCCACCCGCTGGATGCCTCCCTGCATGAAGATGGCGTCGTAGGCCGAATCGGAACCGGCCATGGAGCCTGTGTGGGAGGCTGCGGCCCTGGCCCCTTCGGCCGAGCGCCCGACCTTCAGGGCGAGGATCGGTTTCCCGGCGGTGAGGGTGATGTCCCTGGCCACCTCGATGAAGGCGTGGCCGTCAGTGATGTCCTCCAGGTACATGATGATCACCTTCGTATCCGGGTCGTCCCGGAGATAGCGAAGGAGATCGATCTCGTTGATATCCGCCTTGTTCCCGATGCTCACGAACTTGGATAGCCCCATGTTCCGGCCCGCGGCATAATCCAGAACCGCCACGCACATGGCCCCGGATTGGGACACAAGGGCGATGTCGCCGGGGCTGGGCATGGTGCTCGCGAAGCTGGCGTTCATGC
>JAFGPH010000448.1 GCA_016926135.1 Deltaproteobacteria bacterium | reverse complement strand
CCCAAATTACGAGGAAAGTCAAAGGGCTGTCAAATCGTCCAGGTTTCCTTTCCAATCATGAAGGAGGATAGCACTGAATCAAAGTGCATGGTACCCAAACGACAGTGGAGGCTGACGGATTTTCGGATCGCCAAGGCTTCCTTTCAAACCCTCGAGCATTTGCCGCAGCGCCAAGGTTGGAGGCTGAATGGGGCTTGGGGATTTCCTAACCGGTGATCTGAAGGTCAGGAGACCTTCTGTAGACCGTCTGTGGCGATAGACAGAAACCCGCTTCAGGGTGTGTCATTTCAAAAAAACTATATCGGTCGCCTCACCCTCACACGTCCAGGTGTGGCCACAGCAACGCATCCTCCGAGGCTTTCCAGTAGACCAAGCTTTAGTACGTCCTGGATCAGGCCCAGCAACTGGGGGATTCCGTCTTCGTCCGGTCGGAGCAATAAGACCAATGAGTGAGTCCCCGGGGGATACCGTTTGATATTTGCAAAAGCCTTGTCGCCGGTAATGAGAAATCTCCGTTCCCTTTGTGCGGTTTCCCAAAGCCCAGGATCCAAGATTCCTGACAAGCCTTCCTCGATCACCGTCAGTGTGTCCGGCGCCACACCGCGAACGGCTTCTGCCAGCCCTCTTGGCAAGTCCTCGTCAATCTTGATTCTCAAGGTCAGCCACCCAGTGCGTAGATCGATTCCTGCTGTACCGACTCAGACGCATACATGAGTGCTGCGGTAATGTCCTCGTCCTTGAGCTGGGGATACTCCCTGATAATATCCTGCCTTGTCAGACGCTGGGCCACACTTGCGACAATCACGCTCACCGGGATGCGCGTGCCCTTTATGCATGGCTCCCCGCCTCTGAGGTCGGGGTGTGAAAAGATCCTATTGAGGAATTCGTTCTTCATCTCCGCCTCCCGAGGGCTCCATCAGCCTTGAATGGACTGGTTCAGTGTACAGCATTCCACTGTGACAAAGGAGACAGCAACCCATCGAATTGTAAACAAAAACCTGGAAGCATTCTACGGCAGCAACTCATTTCCGTCAAGGTTGGCGTGGGTCGGTTGCCGATTGCCTCTTATGAATCGTCCCGAGATAGTATTTAAAGGTCGTGCCCCTCACCCTGCCCTCTCCCCCAAGCCTGGGGGAGAGGGCAGGGTGAGGGGGCTCATGAGTGTCAAGACAAATATGCGGCCCTTCGTATCTCTGGCATGGAGGGCTTCCCTTTGCCCCGTTACGGTATCAGAGGCTTGTATCCAAAGTACTTGGGGACAGCCATGATCAACCCTTCCCAGTAGGTGCAGATCAGAAGCACCGCGATGGAGGCCAGCAGAAAGGGCAGGATCGCCCGTGAGAGTCTCTCCAGGGTTATCCCCGCGATGGAGCAGGCGATGAAGAGGCAGACCCCAACGGGCGGTGTGGTGAGGCCGATGACCAGGTTGAGCACGAGGATCACCCCGAAGTGGAGGGGATCCACGCCCAGCTTGATCATCAGGGGCAGGAGGATGGGGGTCAGGATGATGAGCGAGGCGGTGGTTTCCATGAAGGTACCGATCACCAGCAGGAGGGCGTTCACCAGGAGCAGGATCAGCAGCTTGTTGTGGCTCACCCCCAGAACGGCCTCGGTGACGGCCTGGGGAATCTCCTCGCTCGCCAGCAGCCACGAGAAGATGCTTGCCGTTCCGATGACCAGCATGACAAGAGAGCTTGTCACCCCCGTCTTGATGAGCAGGGAGGGAAGATCCTTCCAGTGAACGTCCCTGTATATGCCTATGCTCACCAGCAGGGCATAGAAAACGGCCACGCAGGCGCTTTCCGTGGGCGTAAAGACTCCGGTCAGGATGCCGCCCAGGATGATCACCGGCATCATCACCACCAGGGCCGCGTCCATGGTCACCTTCAAGGCCTCCCGTAGGGGGGGCCTGCTCCCCTTTCCATACCCGTGTTTCCGGGCATGAAACCAGACCACCCCCATCTGGAAGAGGGCCAGCAGCACGCCGGGCACGAATCCGGCAAGGAACAGGGAGGCGATGGAAACCTCCCCGAGGACCCCGTAGATGATGAAGGGAATGGAGGGCGGGATCACGGGACCGATGGTCGAGGAGGTGGCGGTCACCGCCGCTGAGAAGGCCGTCGGATAACCGTCCTTTTTCATGGCCGGGATGAGAATCGAGCCCACGGCGCTTGTATCCGCAACGGCTGCTCCGGTGACTCCCGCAAAGAACATGCTGATCACGATATTAATGTAGGCGAGCCCTCCCCGGAAACTCCCCACCAGCACGTTGCAGAACCCCAGGAGGCGCCGGGTCATGCCGCCGGTACTCATGATGTTCCCGGCCAGGATGAAGAACGGGACGGCCATCAGCACCGGAGAGTCGATTCCCGTGAAGATCTGCTGGGCCAGCAGGACCAGGGGGGTCTCCCCGCGGGCCACCAAACCGACCAGAGGGGTGAGCCCCAGCACCAGGGCTATGGGGATACCCATAAGGAGAAAGACGAGAAAGGAGAGTGACAGAAGCAGGAGCATCATCTCCGGCCGCCTTGAATCCGGTACCGGGGGTCAGCGGGTTTCCCGGGGGCGCCGGTCACCCTGTTTTGTGAACGAGGAGATCACGTGCAGAAGCATGACGCCGGAGCCGAAGGGGAGTGCGAGATAAGGGACGGCCATGGGGATGCGCAGGGCCGGGCTGATCTGGGCCCTGGTGATGGCCACCAGTTGGGCGCCTCCCCAGGTCATCACCGCCAGGATAAGGGCAATGAAAAGGAGTGCGGCCCCGGCGAAAAACCGTCTGGGCCTCTCCGGGAGGTGGTCCATGAAGAATGCCACGGCAAGGTGTTCTCCCCTCTTGAAGGCGACCGCCGCACCCAGAAGGGAAGACCAGACGAGGCAGTAGCGCGCAAATTCCTCGGTCCAGAAGAGTGGAAGGTTCAGCACGTAGCGGAAGATGACCTCCAGGATAACCGCCACGGCCATGGCCGAAAGGAACAGAACCAGGCCGAGTTCGCATACGCGGTTCACGATCAGGCTCAGTGTTTTCATCAGATCACTCACCTATCCACGCCTCCAAAAGGGATGCCCGCTGGAGTGATGGAGTAATGGGGTACTGGAGCAATGCTTCCAAGGGGCTCCCCATGACTCCAACACTCCACCACTCCAGTACTCCATTCTTTCATTATTTCGTCGCCCGGATCTTCATGACGACCCCTTTCCAGCCCGGGTACTTCTCAAAAAACTTGGCGTACACTGGGGCCATGGCATCCACAAAGGCGTTCTTGTCCACAACGCTGACGACCATGCCCTGGGCCTTGAGTTCCTCGATCTGCTTGGCCTCATTGTCCCGGATCAGCTTCCGCTCGAAGGCTGCCGCCTTCAGGGCCGTATCCAGAAAGAGCGTGCGCTGCTCCGGTTTGAGGTCGTTGAACTTCTTCAGGCTCATGGTGAGAGGAGCGGGGGAGTAAAAGTGCTCCGTAAGGCTGAGGTACTTCTGGACCTCATTAAGCTTGTAGGAATGGACGATGGCGATGGGGTTTTCCTGGCCGTCGATCACATGGGTCTGAAGAGAGGTGTACACCTCGCCCCAGCTCATGGGCACGGCCTGGGCACCGAGTTGTTGCACCGACTCGAGGTGGACGGGATTCTCCATGGTGCGGAACTTGAGCCCCTTGAAATCGGAGGGCTTCACGAGTGCCCTCTTGGAATTGGTGAAGTTCCTGAAGCCGTTCTCAAAGAACGCAAGCCCCTTGATCTTGGCCGACGTAAGGTCATCCAGCAATTGCCTGCCTACGGGCCCGTCCAGAACCTTGTCTGCCTGTTGAGGGCCGCTGAACAGAAAGGGCAGATCCACCACGCCCATGTTTTCGCAGAAGTTGGAGACCGGACCGGTGGCGGTCACGGCCATGTCAATGGTGCCGATCTGCATTCCCTCCAGCAGTTCGCGCTCCCCTCTTCCAAGCTGCCCGCCGGGGAATACCTTGATGATGATCTCTCCCTTTGTGGCCTCCTCCACGAGACGGGCAAACTCCTTGGCGCCCACAGCATAGGCATGGTGCGGCGGGGTGACGGTGGCGAGTTTCAGGGTCATCTTGGCCTCAGGGGCCGCGGGGATGAGCAGCACAAAAGCCAGCAACAAGAGCATAGGGAAAACCTTCCGTTTCATTCCAGTTCCTCCTCAAAGTCCTTCAGTAGTCGATTGTCCCGAAATCACAAATTTCAGACCTTTCCGCTTCTGAAAAGGCTGCCGGAAATGATACCCGCAAAGCGCGCCTGCGTCCATAAAAACACGCCCGAATTCCCACCTCTTTTGCTAGAATGGTGTCTCAACAGAACCTTTAGAACGCCCTCATGCACTCAGGGCGGTCGGGAGGTGGTCTCTCAGGGCCGCAATGAAAAAGCTGATTCATGCCACCCCTGCCCTGATCGCGGCAGGACTCATATTCACCTTCTCCTCCATGGAGAAGGTCGAGCTTCCCATGAGTTCCCTCTCGTTCAATGACCTGCTTTTCCACGGAGCGGGTTACTTCGCCTTCGGTCTCACGCTGCTCCTGGCCGCTCGCCCCTGGCAGGGCTTCCACGACCCCCCCCTGAAGGTCTCCGCCTTCCTGCTGGCAGTGGGCATGCTCTATGCCCTTTCCGACGAGATCCACCAGGGCTTGGTGCCCAACAGAAGCTGTTCCTTTGCGGATTTCCTTGCCGACTCCATTGGGGTGGCGATCGCCATGGCGGGCTGGCTCGTGTATCGGAAGTGGGCCCGGCAGTGCCTCAACCGGCCCTAACATCCTGCCTTGGCGCGCGTACCCGGGTCGGGCCGGGTATAATCCTACCAGGAGTCTGTCGCACTCAAACCGTGAGCTGATAGGCAGGGACCCTTGCGCACATCATGCTTGGGGCGAGGGGGTTTTCGTGGTGGACGGGGCGGCAAAGGGTCATATGGTCCGTATGAACGACCACGCGCAGCGGGACGCACTGCGACGAGCAGCACCCTCCAATCGGGCAAGAGAAGCATTGCGGTCATCGTCATCAGGAAGGATCGCTCGTCGCTCTATTCCCCTGATGATGCCGTGATCAAGCATTCCCGGCGGAATCGAGGTGCGACTTGCCTGGCATAAACATGATATCAAGGAGAAGGACCGGGTGTCGGGAAGAATGCCATGATTTTGTGAGCGTTTTGACTCTCCCGAACCCGCTTTTTTCCCTACTGGTTTGATCTCACAGCCTTCAGCAGGATCCAGCCGTCCATAGGTTTCCTGGCTGCAACATGGTAGCCCAGCGATTCCACTAACCGGGACACATCTTCGCTGATCTGTCCAGCCTTAACCTCCAAGCTCAGTTCGGGCTCACGGAGTATCTCCACGATCTTCCTTGTGTAGCCGACGACGAATTCCCCGTTGTCGATCTCCCTAAGTTTAAGTTCCACAGATTCCATGGCTCTATTCTACACATTTCCTTTCTTGGATGCAAATGACTTTGATGAGGTCGCTGATCAGGTCTCGCATTGAGGGTTCGTGATAGCCAAATCAGTGGCGATCCCTAGCCCCTATCCGAAATGTCGCGCTTCCTTCCAATGACACCCGGTTTCGCGGGCATGTTCAATCACGAATTCTGAAGGGATCTTTGAGTCTTCACTGACCTTGTGTGTCTTCAAGCACGTGGGTTTATAGAAGGCTAAACCCGGACGCCCACCCGCAACCTGTCTGCGTACCCGGCCTACAGCAGGTTCTTCACCCTGAGCCAGTCCGGCTTACCGGCCATGGCCTCCTGCATGGCCGCCTCGGAGCCGAGCACCTTGACCAGTCCCGAACCCATACCCTCCCTCAGGATACGGCCGAAGGACCTGAAGTCCTCCTGCCCTGCGCCCAGGACCTCTTCCCGAATCTTCTGGCGCTCATCGTCGCTCACCCCGGAAAGAAAGCGGGCCATGGATGTGTACCCCTTCGCATCCGGGAGTTGCACCTGGTCCATGTCCCCGATGGCCCCGATGACGGCCTTGGTCAGTTCATCCTGTCCGAGCTGAATATTCTCAAGGAAATCCGCAGCCTCATCAAAGGCCTCGATGGTCCTCTTCAGGTTCGGATCTCTGTAGGAGACAAAGGTGAGAACGCCGCTGAGGCGATCCAAGAGACAGAAAGCGCCATAGGCCCCCCCCTGAACTCGGATCCTGTCCCACAGCCAGGTATTGCGGAGGTAGCGGGTGACCACCCGGGCTGATCCGTGATATCCGTAGCCATGCTCGTATAGGTTGAGGCCCTTTCCCACGTAGTTGACCCGCGTCGGGACGGCAAATCCCTCGAAGCCTTCCGGCCTAGCGGGGCTCCATTCACCCATGACGACCTCCTTTGCCGGGATCTCCTCCAGTAAACCCTCCACCTCGGGCTGGAAACGTGCCCATCCCTTCCCATCAAGGGTGACGTTTGCGAGCATCCCTGTGCGGTTGACAAGGAGGGCGCGTATTTCCTCCAGGTCGGCAAGCACCTTATGCCAGCGGCCGTCCACGTTTACGGCCAGTTCTCTGAGAAAAAGAAGCTGGCTCACCCCCCTAATCTCTTCCGCAAACCAGCCTGCTTCGTCGTAATGGGCGCGAAGGCGCACATCCACGACCTGATGTCCGGAGGGGATCAGTCTCTGCTCGTGCCT
>JAFGPH010000069.1 GCA_016926135.1 Deltaproteobacteria bacterium | reverse complement strand
GCTTCCTGGTCCAGGGGAACCTGTTCACGGGAGACACCCTTTTCGTGGGCGCAGCGGGCCGAACCGACCTCACCGGGGCCTCCCTGAACACCCTGCTGGAGTCCATTGAGAAGAGAATTCTCCCCCTCCCGAAGGAAACGGTCATCTGGCCGGGCCATGACTATGGTGAGACCCCCAGCTCCACGCTGGAAAGGGAGATGGAGGAGAACATCTACATCACCGACTTCCTCCAATGAGATATGAAGCATGGAGGCGGATATGATCATCGATTTCCACGTCCATACGGCCTATTACCGGAGCATGACCGGCGCCTACCTGGAACTCCTGCGAAAGGGCTGGGGTCAGAGCCTGGAGTGGATGATGGAGACCTACTCCTCTCCGGATAATTTCCTTGCCCTGATGGATCAGGCCGGGATCGATTACGCCGTCATCCTGGCCGAATTGGCGCCCGTCACGACAGGAACGGCAGAGAATGCCTATGTGGCTGAGTTCTGCTCCAAGAGCCCCCGGCTCATCCCCTTTGCCAGCATCAACCCCTTCACTTCACCGGACCCTGTGAGGGAACTGGACGACCTGGTGGGGAACCACCGTTTTCGAGGGCTCAAGCTCTATCCGACCTATCAGCAGTACTATCCGAACGAGGCGAGGATCTATCCCCTCTACGCAAAGGCCCAGGAACTGGGCATACCGGTTTCCATACACCTGGGCTCTTCAGTGTTCAGAGGTGCGAGGCTGAAGTACGGAGATCCCATATTCATCGATGATGTGGCCGTGGACTTCCCCGACCTCGTCCTGCTCCAGTGCCACTGTGGCCGCCCCTTCTGGTATGACAAGGCCTTCAACCTTGCCCGGATCCATGACAATGTCTACATGGAGGTTTCCGGGCTTCCCCCGCAAAAGCTTCTCGCCTTCTTTCCCGAACTGGAGAGGGTCGCGCATAAAGTCGTGTACGGCTCTGACTGGCCGGGTGTACCCGCCATCAAGGAAAACGTGCGGGCCGTCAAGGAATTGGCCGTGAGTGAAGAGGCGAAGCGCAAGATCCTGGGCGGAAACGCGGCCAGGATCTTGAGGATCGACATGCAGTAGCGTCGAGATTCCCCGCGCGGATCGACCGAACACCGAACCAGGGTGTCGTTTGCACGGACGGTTTCGTGATCAGATTCCCATGAAACGGGCAGGCACTTTCTGGGACACGACTGAATTGTGCATGGTGCACAATTTGGCGTGCAGCCCGTTATTGCATTTTGCCACATAATTACAATAGGTTGTGTCGCCAACTCTGTTTATGCCCAAAAATTTGTTCATTTTTTGGGGTCGCCATCGAGCAGGAAACACTCACCGAGGTTGTTAACACGCAGTATTCCATCCCTCGGGACAAAGAAGAAGCTTATGGGATAGAGGTTTCAGGGGCAGCCATTCTCCCGGCACCCGGCAAGGCTCACATGATCTTACCAGACTCCCCATTGGCACGGTTGTTGATAGATAAATTCCAGACACCCGCATGAATCGGCCGGGCAAGTCCATTTTCGACGGGTGCCCCTGTTGCTGACCGCATTGATCACGTTTGGCGAGGATCTCGGGGTCCGGTTCGTGCGCGCAAACGTTCTATTCCATTCCCTGTCTCAATGAGCATTTCCCGAGTCTTAGATCGGCGCCCGGTCTTGCCGTGCAAAGACGGCCTGCCGTTTTCCACACCAAGTGAAACGGAACAACTCATTCCGACTGGAATACAGCCTTCAGGTCGCTCGCGCCAGGAAGGTCCTACGATTCACCTGACGGCGACCAAGGTTTTGTGAGGGGGATATGGGATGGGGGAGATGCCCACGTATGAGGAGTTGTTGATCAGGGTTCAGGAACTGGAAGGCCGGCATGCAAGGCTGGTTCAGGCAGAGCAGACCCTGCGGCATATGGAATGGCTGCTTAGGAAGGCTGCGGAATCACCCTCGGGAGAAGTCGAGGAAATCCCTTCCTCCGCAGACCTGACGGCCCTCAACCGGTCCGCTGAAATCCTCGCCTGCGTAGGGAAAAGGGCACTTCGGGAAATTGCGGCGGACTGCCTGAGGCTGCTGGGGACATCCTCCGCCATCCATGAAAGGGATGGACATTGCGCACTCAGGGTCTTCTCCCCTGGATGGTGCAGGCTCCTGGAACAGGCCTCACGCCGACTCTACCGGAAGGAGGGCAATCAGGCGGCCGTGGAGGCGGCACGTCGGCTGTGTCAGGAGTCGTGCTGTACGGACGCGGCGAAGGCTGCCATCGAGCAGGGGACGCCGGTGGATAAGGAGTGTGACGGCGGGATAAGGCTCTGCGCCGTGCCGATTCTGGCCGACGGCGACAGCGTGGGTGCCATCAGTTTCGGTTACGGTGATCCGCCGAGGGATCCGGAAAAGCTGCATGAGATCGCCGTGCGCTTCGGCGTGAGCGTCGATGAGTTGCAGCAGCAGGCCGAAGCCTATGGTGACCGGCCACTCTTCATCATCGATCTGGCCAGGAAGCGACTGGAGGCCTCTGCCCGGCTGATCGGCGAGATGGTAGCACGCAGGCGTACGCAGGCCGCCTTAGAGGAGAGTCAAGGGCGCTATCGAGAGCTGTTCAATCACATGAACAACTGCGTCGTCGTCTATGAGGCGAGACCGGACGGTTCGGACTTCGTGTTCAAGGATCTCAACCGGGCTGCGGAGCGCGTCGAGAAGACTTCCAAAGAGCTTCTCATCGGGAAGCCCGTCACCGAGGTCTTTCCGGGCATAAAAGCCATGAGCCTGTTCAATGTGTTCCGGAGAGTCTGGAAGACCGGTCAGCCCGAACGTCATCCCGTTTCGCTCTACCAGGACGAACGCCTTGTTAGCTGGCGCGAAAACTACGTCTACAAGCTGCCCTCGGGCGAGATCGTGGCCATCTACGAGGATATCACCGAAAGAAATCAAACGGAAGAGCGGCTGCGCATCCTCGTCGAATTGCTGGATATCAGCCCGGCGTGCGTGACGGTCCATGATTTCAAGGGGAATTTCATCTACGCCAACCAGAGGGCCTTCGATCTTCATGGATACGGCCGTGAGGAATTCCTTGCCCTCAATCTCCATCAGATCGATGTGCCCCAATCGGAGGAACTCATCGAATCCCGGATGAAGACCATCATGGAGGAGGGAGAGGCCACCTTCGAAGTCTCTCACTACAGAAACGACGGCACGTCTTTTCCGCTGGAGGTGAGGGCCAAACTGACCAAGTGGGAGGACCAGCCCGTGCTTCTGAGCATGGCCGTGGACATCACAGAGCGCAAACGGGACGAGGACGCCCTCAGGCAGAGCGAGGAGAACTATCGGACACTCGTGGAAAGCTCTTCGGATGCCATCCTGTTGTTAAATCCCGAGAGGACGATTGTTTCATGCAACAGTGCCTTTCTCCAGCTCTTCGGTCACCGACTCGATGAGGTCAAGGGCAGGTCAACGCGCATCATTCATTCCTCCGATGATCGCTTCCATTCCTTCGGTGCCAGAGTTTATCCCGTCGTCGAGGAGCGAGGGGCTTACAGGGGAGAGTGGGAATTGATGCGTAAGGACGGGAGCCCTCTCTCGGTGGAGACGGTTACCTCACGCATCCGGTCCGCTGATGGTAAGACAAGGGGCTACGTGGCGATCATTCGCGACATGTCGGAGCGCAAAAGGGAAGAGGAGGAAAAGCGGAGGCTGGAAGAGCAGCTCCAGCAAGCCCAGAAGATGGAGGCCATCGGCACCCTCGCGGGCGGCATCGCCCATGACTTTAACAACATCCTGGGGATCATCATGGGGTGCACGGAACTGGCCATGATGGAAGTTTCGAAGGAAGGTGGCCCGGTCCGTCATCTGAATGAGGTCTGCAAGGCGGGAGAACGGGCCAGGGATCTGGTGAACCAGATCCTCGCCTTCAGCCGCCGCGGGGAACAGGTCAAAAAAGCGCTGGATCCAAGCCTTGTTCTGAAAGAGACGATGAAGATGATGAGGTATTCCCTCCCCTCTACGGTTCAAATCCAGCAGGAGATCAGGCGCAATTGCGGCACCGTGCTGGCCGATCCCACAGATCTCGACCAGGTCCTCATGAATCTCTGCGTCAACGCAGCCCATGCTATGAGGGAAAAAGGCGGCACCCTGAAAGTCAGCCTGATGGGTGTTGATCTCCTGCCGGAGGAGGTGGCGACCCTGCAGGATGTACTCCCCGGTCCTTACTGCAAACTGACCGTCAGCGACACGGGAGACGGGATGGATCGTGCCATTCTGGATCGGATCTTCGACCCCTATTTCACGACCAAGAGTCCCGGGGAGGGGACAGGGCTCGGGCTGGCGGTGGTGCACGGCATCGTGAAAAGCCATGGCGGAGCCATCCGGGTTGAGAGTGAACCCGGGAAAGGGGCCACCTTTGAGGTTTTCCTGCCCAGGATAGACGAGCCTACACATGTGGCGGCACGGGAGGATCTGGGGGAGATCCCGAGAGGGAGCGAACGGATCCTCTTGGTGGATGACGAGCGATCCTTGACTGTCGCGGCGAAGGGGGTGCTGGAGAGCCTTGGCTACAGGGTGACTTCAAGAACGAGCAGTCTGGAGGCCCTGGAGACGTTCCGCGCCCAGCCGGATCAATTCGACCTGGTCATCACGGACATGACCATGCCGTATATGACGGGGAGTGAGCTGTCCAGGCGGATACTGGAGATCCGGTCGGATATCCCCATCATTCTGTGCACCGGATACAGCGAAGTCATGACGAAGGAGAAGGCCAGGGAACTGGGGGTCAGGGAATTTCTCCTGAAACCTATTGTGATGAAGCAAATCGCAGGGACGATCAGGAGGGCGTTGGGGAAACATGGCTAATATTGAGTTGAAAGGCTCATGGGATCGCGATAGGATGTGTGCGTGGTATCCATAGATGAGATGGGGCATGCCATCCGATAGGTGAAGGAGGACAAAGATGCCGTATTTTCTCAGTGCGAAGGTGATATTCGGGAAAGGCACCTTCAAAAGGCTTTCTCTTGAGCTGGAGGGGAGGGGCAGCCGGGCCTCTCTGTGCTGGATGCTTCATCGGCCGGATCCGGTCGATCCAGAGAGAAATCGGAGAACCTTTAAGCTTGAAGGATGCCTGCATTAGCGAAGACCGGATGATGAGCGAGATTGAGACATTGGTCAGAATTGCCGAAAAGGATCCCAACATGTACACAACGCCCTGTGAGTGCAAAGGGACGGCGCTACGGGAAGTCTTCGGGGCCATGTGGCGGGGGTAGCATTTGTGCGTCGGCTCGCAGTGTGGATCGGGTGATCACCAGGCGTTTGTTCGGCACAAGGATACGACGCATCCTGTCAAGGCTTTAACCCAACAGTCCGCAATCGAGTGACAAATCGGCCTGAAACTTGGCCTGTAAGGGAACTCTCACGCCCTGCATGGGAGGACCGCTCAGGAAGGGACGGCTTCCAGGAGCTTCCTCTCGGCCCGCGAAAGGGGCAGGCGAACCAGGGCCTTCGGGTTCACCCATCGCAAGCCAGCGCAGCCCCGGGCGTTGGGTTCGCCTCTCGCCCTCGAGCAACGAAAGAGATGAAGGGTGATGCGGAAATGGGTGTAGGCGTGTTTGACGGAAGCAAGCGCCTCACCCACTCTGATTTTGATCCCCATCTCTTCCCTGACCGATCGCACAAGTGCCTCTTCCAGTCTCTCGCCTTTGGACTTCTCCCCTCCCGGGAATTTCCACAAACCGCCCAGGAGGCCGTGGGGATGTCTTTGGACCATCAGGACCCTCCCCCTGCCGTCGCGAATCAGGGCCGCTGTCATGGTCTTATGCGGCAAAGGGGCGCGTTTTTCCCTGACCGGCAGCACATCCTGGAGACCCTGCTGCGCGGCCACACAGAGATCGTTCAGAGGACATTTCCCGCAGACGGGGTTCCGGGGGACGCATATGGTGGCCCCCAGGTCCATGAGTGCCTGATTGAACGAAGGCGCCCGCCTGGGGGGGACAAGGCCTGTCGCAAGCTCTCCAATCCGCCTCAAGGTGTCTG
>JAFGPH010000447.1 GCA_016926135.1 Deltaproteobacteria bacterium | reverse complement strand
CGCCGGACAAGCCTTTCACGAGCCCCGGCACGGCCCGCTCGATCGCCGCCACATTGAGGGGTGCCCCAATCACACCGGTGGAGGCGACAAACACCTCCCCGCGGACGACGCCCAATTCCCGCGCGACCAGTTCGGCAGTCTTCCCGGCATCGGCCAGGCCCTGCGCACCCGTGCAGGCATTGGCATTTCCCGAGTTGACCACAATGGCCCTTCCCCCGTTGCCCCTAAGGTGCTCCTGGCACAGGATCACGGGCGCAGCCTTCACCCGGTTGGTAGTGAAGACCCCGGCAACGACCGCCTCCTTCTTGGAAAAGATCAACCCCAGGTCCGGCCTGTCCTTTTTCTTGATCCCCGCAGCCACCGCCGAGGCGGTGAAGCCTTGTACGATCCACCCGTTATCTTTCATACCCTTTTTCCCTCCCGCCACACACATCGCACCTCGGACATCGGTTGCACCCTTACCTATCCTCCTGCTCAGTCGGATACCCCATTAGTACACCTCAACCTGTCCTATGGGGGAAAGACATGTGGCTGCTGGCTGATCAAAAAGGCCCAAATGCAAGGCCCCCGAAATCCCGAGGCGTGAGGCGTACATTCAAGTACGCCGCAACAACGAGGGATGAGGGAAACGCAGTAGATGGGTGTTTTTCATCAGCCAGCTAGGCCTTGGCCCCGCAGCACTTCTTGTACTTCTTCCCGCTACCGCACGGACAGGGATCATTCCTGCCGATCTTCTTCCCTTCCCTCCGGACCGTTGCAGGCCGCTCCCCTTCATCTCCGTGGCTATAATGCATGGGCCTCTTCTTCCGGGTGGGGACCACCTCCTCGGGCGGTCGCTGCTTCAGAAGCTGGATGCGGGAAAGGGTGGAGAGGGCCTCCTCCCTGATTCGATCCATCAGCCCCTCAAAGAGGGCGAACCCCTCCTTCTTGTATTCCCTCAGCGGATCCATCTGCCCATAGCCCCTGAGCCCGATTCCCTCCTTCATATGTTCCATGTCCTGAAGGTGCGCCACCCACTGGTTGTCAATGATCTGGAGCAGGATGTATTTCTGAAGGGTTTTGAATTCATCCTGCCCGAAGGCCGCCATGCGCCGCTCATGGGCCTCCCGCACCTGGTCCCGGATCATGTCGGCCAGGTCGTCCACCTTCAGGGAGGTGAATGCGTCCTCACCCAGGTCCTCCGGCCCGATCCTGGATCTGAACCCGAACAACCTGGAGAGACCGTCTCTCAAGCCCTGGATGTCCCACTCCTCCGGGTGGGCCTTGGGGTCCGTGTGGGTCAGGAGCAGGGATTCGATTTTCTCTTCCCTCATGGTCTGCAGGATCTCTTCGATGCCTTCTCCGCCCAGGATGTCTTTCCGGAGCGTGTAGATGATTTCCCTCTGCTTGTTCATCACATCATCGTACTCCAGCAGGTGTTTGCGGATGTCGAAATTGTGGGCCTCCACCTTCTTTTGCGCGTTTGCTATCGCCTTGGTGATGAACTTGTGCTCGATGGGCTGCCCTTCCTCCATGCCCAGTCTGCCCATGATGGACGCGATCCGGTCCGAACCGAATATCCTGAGCAGATCGTCCTCCAGGCTGAGGTAGAATCGCGAGGTCCCCGGATCACCCTGGCGGCCGGAACGACCCCTGAGCTGATTGTCGATGCGCCGGCTTTCATGTCTTTCCGTCCCCAGGATGTGGAGACCTCCCAGTTCGACCACCCCGTCCCCCAACACGATGTCCGTACCCCGGCCGGCCATGTTGGTGGAGATGGTCAGGGTCCTGGCCTGGCCTGCCATGGCCACGATCTCCGCCTCCTTCTCGTGGTGCTTTGCATTCAGGACGGAGTGGGGAATCCCGGCCCTCGTCAGCATCCGGCTCAGCATCTCCGATTTCTCGATGGTGATGGTCCCCACCAGAACAGGCTGGCCTCTCTCGTAGAGTTCCTTGATTTCGTCCGCAACGGCGATGAATTTTTCCCGCTCCGTCTTGTAGATCACATCAGGATAGTCGACGCGGATCATCTTCTGGTTGGTGGGGATGACAAGGACTTCCAGCTTGTAAGTGCTCGCGAACTCGGCCGCCTCCGTGTCAGCGGTGCCCGTCATGCCCGCCAGCTTCTCATACATGCGGAAAAAGTTCTGAAAGGTGATCGTGGCCAGGGTCTGGTTCTCCTCGGCAACGCTCACCCCCTCCTTGGCCTCCACGGCCTGGTGCAGGCCGTCGCTCCACCGTCTGCCCGGCATCATCCGGCCCGTGAACTCGTCCACGATCACCACCTGGTCGTCTTTGACCACGTAGTGGACGTCCTTCTCAAAGAGCCAGTGGGCCTTGATGAGCTGGTGGGTGGCGTGGAGCAACTCGGAGGCATGCATATACTTCTCCTCCAGGGTCCTCAGGCGCTCGGCCTTTTCCTCCTCCTGGAGGGACGGATCTTCCCTGATCGTGTGGCTTTCATCGTCCAGGTCCGGGAGGATGAAGTCGCTCGCCCCGCCCCCGGCAAGCAGGTGGATACCTTTTTCCGTCAGATCCACGGAGTTGCTCCTCTCGTCGATCACGCAGTAGAGATCCTGGTCGATTTCCGGGAGAAGCTTCTGAGCGCTCAGCATGTTTTCATAGCGATCGATCTCCTTCTTGAGGGCCTGATTGTGGGCCAGGATGTCCAGCAGGACGGGATTTTTGGGATCACCTCGCTTGGCCTTCAGCAGCAGTTCGACGGTCCTGTCCCCGTCGCCGCCATCCTCCAGCGCAGCCTTGGCGTCCTGAAGAATGGAGCGGATGACCGCCCCCTGTTTCTTCTTCAGGTTGATGACCAGGGGCTTCACCTCCACGTAGATCTTGTTTTCGCTCCGTTCCACGGGACCGCTGATGATCAGGGGCGTCCTGGCCTCATCAATGAGGATACTGTCCACCTCGTCCACAATGGCGTAGTGGAAGTCCCTCTGGACCATGTCTTCCAGGTCAAACTTCATGTTGTCCCGGAGGTAGTCAAAACCAAATTCATTGTTGGTTCCGTACGTGATGTCGCAGGCATACGCGTTTTTCCGTTCTCCGTCATCCATGCCATGCACGATAACGCCTACGGAAAGCCCGAGGAATTTATAGATGCTACCCATCCATTCCGCGTCCCTTCTGGCCAGGTAGTCGTTCACCGTAACAAGATGAACCCCTCGGCCGGTAAGGGCATTCAGGTAGAGAGGAAGCGTCGCGGCCAGGGTCTTGCCCTCCCCCGTTTTCATTTCGGCGATCTTCCCCTCGTGGAGCACGATGCCTCCAATGATCTGGACATCGAAATGGCGCATCCCCAGGGCCCTGACCGAGGCCTCTCGAACTGCGGCAAAGGCCTCCGGGAGCAGGTCTTCCAGGGGTGCCCCCCGGGCCAACCTCTCCTTGAACTCTGCGGTCTTTGCCTGTAACCCGGCGTCGGAAAGGGCCTGGATCTCGGGCTCCAGCCCGTTGATCATCTCCACCAGGGGCGCCATTCTTTTCAGTTCTCTCTCGTTCTTGCTGCCGAAAACACCTTTGATGAGTCTTCCGATCATCACCACCTACCCGGACAAAGAGATATGGCCCCCTGAATGACCGAAAGGGCACTCCACGCATTTTCTCCCGCCTGGAGGCCCCGCAGAATCCATCAGGGAAGCCTTCAACCATACACTATACATCAATTTGGGGGAGAAAGAAATCTGAAAGCTAATTGAGGATATAGCGGAGGGGATCCACGGGTACGCCGTTCAGGTGCACCTCGTAGTGGAGGTGGGGTCCTGTGGTGCGGCCGGAACTTCCCACCGTCGCAATCTGTTGACCCCTTTTGACATGCTGACCCACCTTCACCAGGATCTTTTCCAGGTGGGCGTACTTTGTCCTCAAACCGTAACCATGGTTGATTTGAACGATCCGCCCGTATCCATAGTCGGTCCCCGCTTCAGCCACGATCCCGTCTGCCGGCGCGAGAATGGGCGAGTGGGTCCTGTTGGAGATATCCAGGCCTGAGTGGAACTCCCTCTCGTTGGTGAAGGGTGACAAACGGTATCCGAAAGTCGAACTCACCCAGCCCTTGGTCGGCCAGATGGAGGGGGTACAGGACAATATGGACCTCTGGGTGTCCAGAAATCTGGAAAGCTCCAATTTTTCGGTCTTTTGAAGGGAAATCTCATTGTGGATATTGCCAAGGGATTGGTGCATCATCCGGACTAGTCGGCGTTGGGCCTTCTCACCATGGGGCCCTGGGTTCAGGGCCGTGGGCTCGGAACCTCCGATTCCCAGGAACTGGGTATGGTCATCCCTTGGCTCCAGGTTCACCATGGTCCGCAGCCTGTGGTCGAGTTTCTTGAGTTCCGCAAGCGACTTCCCCACTGCGTCGATTTCCCGAGAAAGGGCGACCAGTTGTTCCTTCTGCTGTTTGTTTTCCTTGTGGAGGTATGCAAGTCGAGGCAGATCTCTTTTGATGACCAGGTAGTCGCGGATCACCGCAGCCAGCAGGAGGCTGCCCGAGAGAAGAAAGAGGGGCAAAAGCACCAGCAGCGCTTTGGAGATTTCAATCTGTCTTACCCTTCTCGTCCCCTCAGGTAGGAACAGGACTGTAATCTTCTTTGCAGCCAAGGCGTCTCTTTGGTTGAGGTTAGGACCTTTACTCCGGCTTTTGCTGCGTGGTGCTGGAACGTAACATAGGCCGCTTCGCCCTGTCAACCCATAATTCCCCGCGGCATCGAAAATGGTCCGCAATCTGCTTTGCCAGGGCCGGGCCGATTCCCTGCAGGGCTTCCAACTCCGCCGGCTTCGCGCGGGCGATGGTGTCCACATCTCCGAAATGTCGGAGGAGGGTCTTCCGTCGTCCGGGGCCCACGCCCGGTATTCTGTCCAGATCCGATCCCTTCAGACTTCTTCTCTGAACCTTCCGGTGGTGAGACACGGCCCTGCGATGGGCCTCATCCCGGATACGCATGAGGAGGAGGAGCACAGGATGGTCGGGACCGACGGCAAGGGGATTCTTCCGGCCCGGCACAAAGACCTTGTCGCCGCCACCCTTCTCTTCCCCTTTGGCAATGGAGGCCACATCGATCCTTCCCGCCAGGCCGGACCGGTCCACCACCCCCTTGACCGCCCGCAGATGTCCCTTGCCTCCGTCCACCACCAACAGATCCGGAGGGTCCCCCTGCCGGAGACGCCTGGAGACGATCTCGGCCATCATGGCGTAGTCGTCAATGCCCGCCACGTCCTTGACCCTGTAACTCCGGTAGCCGGCCTGGTGAGGGAGCCCGTCCACAAACTCGACCACAGCCCCTACCGCGCCTTTTCCGTAAACGTTGGAGATGTCGATCCCTTCCACCCTGCGGGGGAGGGCTCGGAGTCGGAGCAGTGATCGCACCATCTCCAACAGGTTTTCGCCGCTTGGGACCCCGGGCCTGGACAGAAGGTTCTCCGCATTGCTCGCCGCCATCTGGAGAAGACGTCGCTTTTCCCCCCTGCGGGGATTCTCGATGAGGACCTTGCGGCCGGCCAATTCGGAAAGCCAGGCTGCTATGGCGGGCATGTCCTCCACGGGTTCGGAAACGAGGATATGTCTCGGGATGAAGGGAGATCGATGGTAGTACTGTTTCAGAAAGGCCTCCATGACCTCCGAACGGCTCCCCCCCCTGTTCTCCAGCCGATAGTCCCTCGAGTCGGACAGACTCCCCTTCCTGATGAACAGGATGCTGATCTGAAAGGTGCTTTCCTTTTGGGCCAACCCGATCACATCTTCGTCCGTCAACCTCGTCGAAACCACATGCTGACGCTGAATGGCCCTCTCAACCGCAGTGATCTGATCCCTGATCCGGGCCGCATCCTCGAAATTCAGATCCCCCGACGCCCTTTCCATCTTTCCCTTGAGTTGTCTGACGAGTTCCCGGTTGCGACCTTCCAGGAACAGGATGACCCGCGCCACCGAATCCCGGTAGGTTTGTTCGGGGACCGGAACGGTGCATGGGCCCAGGCACCGCCCCAGCTGGTAATTGAGGCATGGCCGCGATCGCCTGGGCAAATCGCGCCCCTTGCACTTCCTCAGGGGAAAAACCCGATCGATCAGTCTCAGGGTGTTTCGAACGGACTGAGCCGAGGAGAAGGGCCCGAAGTATCTTGCTCCGTCCTTCTGCACTCTTCGCACCAGGGTGAGCCTGGGATAAGCCTCTCCGGGGTCCAGCCGCAGGGAAAGGAAGCGCTTGTCATCCCGCAGGATGATGTTGTATCGGGGCAACCATTTCTTGATCAGGGTGCCCTCCAGAAGAAATGCCTCGTTTTCCGTGTTGGTAAGGATGGTTTCCAGGGCCGCGGCCCGAGACATCATGAGAGCGGTTTTGTGAGGAAGTTCGGAGGGCGGCCTGAAATAGGAGAGCGCCCTCTTCCTGAGATTCTTTGCCTTACCCACATAGATCACCTCTCCGGCGCGGTCTTTGAAGAGGTAAACCCCGGGTGCATCGGGAAGGGTCCGACGAAGGGTATCCGGGGCCAAGCCGGTCACGGTTGCGGTTTGCTCATCCATCATGATTCCGTGTCCTGTTTCATCAATACCCTAACAAACTCTGTGGTTGTGAATGGATCCATCCACCACCAAAGGGCCGCCCTGGGGGTGGTCGTTCAGGCCGCAACTATTTCTGAGGTGCCTATGAATCAGGACACTTGGCTCGCCCCTGGGGGCCCGGCCGGTCGGGTTACTCGCATCCCCTGGAATCGGCTGGAATAATGGGCTTGCACCCAAAAAGGGTAAGTGATAGGAAAGTGCCCAGTCAAGGGAATTGTATGGTGCAGGGTGTGGTAGGGATTTTTCAGAGGCCGGTCCTCTTCATAACCGCCTTTGCGGCTTTTCTTGTCCTCTGGGGATGTGCGGGCATGAGAGTGACGGGGCCGCCGCTGGCCACCATCCCGGGAACCCCGGGACATTTCGGGATAGGCCAGATCCTGGAACTAGGCCCAGACACAAAGATTCCCTTTGACGAATTCATCGAACGGCTGTCATCCAGGGACCTCATTTTCATAGGGGAAATACACGACAATGCTGAGCACCATCTCATTCAGCTGCAGATCCTGCAGGCGCTTGTGGACCGTTGCGGCCCGATCACCGTGGCCATGGAGTTCTTCCAGAAACCCAACCAGGAAGCCATGGATCGTTATGTGCGAGGAGAGTTAAAGGAATCAGCATTCCTGGAGGCCGTGGACTGGACGAGAACCTGGGGATACCACTACCACCTCTATCGTCCCCTTCTCCTCGCAGCCAAAGAGCGCTCTCTAAAAATCCTTGCGATCAATGCCCCTGCACCCCTTGTCAGGAAGGTCGCAAGGGAAGGGCTCAGAGGCCTCAGCGCAGAGGAGCGAAGTCAGGTGGCCGCAGAGATCGACCTGGGCAACCAGGCCCACAGGGAATACCTTTTCGAGGCCTACAGGGAACACACCCACCAGGAACTCAGAAGGTTTCAGGATTTCTACGAGGCCCAGTGCGTCTGGGAAGAGACAATGGCCGAGACCCTTTCTAACCACCTCAAGGAGAAGGGAGGGAAGGTGCTGGTGTTTGCCGGAAACGGGCATATCGCCCGCAAGTTCGGGATTCCCGATCGCACGGTGAGGCGCTGGCCGGTGCCGATGGCGACCGTCATCCCTTACCCCCTCAGTGCAAAGACGGAAATCAGGAGGGACACGGCTGATTATGTCTGGCTCACTGCGGACTCCCCCCGCAGGTTCATCCGGTTCCACGAGCAGAAAAGGATGGCTCGATGACGTTCCTGCCGAGCGTAGGTCTACGATCCGCATGGGGTACGGATGGACATCGTGCCTGAATACCGATTCTGCCCTGTTTGCGGCGGAAGGCTCAGGTCCGTGGTCCTTAAGAGCGCGGAACCGGCCAGGCTGGTCTGTTCTGCCTGTCACTTCGTCTTCTACCTGGACCCCAAGGTGGCGGCCTGTTCCGTGGTCGAGCTGGATCACAGGATCGTGCTTGTCCAGAGGGGAATCGACCCCCAAAAGGGAAAATGGGTGATCCCCGGCGGATTCGTGGACCGAGGGGAGGAGGTGAAGGCCGCAGCCCTGAGGGAAACGGAGGAGGAGTGCGGCATCAAGACCCGCATCCGGGACCTGCTGGGCATCTATTCCTACCCGGGGAGGCTTGTGGTCGTGGTGGTATACCTGGCGGAGCACCTTTCCGGGGACGTCGTCGCAAGGGATGAGTGCACGGCCGTAAGGCTGGTTCTTCCCGAGGAGATTCCCTGGAGCGATCTCGCCTTCCCCAGCACGGTGGATGCCCTCAGGGATTATTGCAGGCGTGAGAGGCCATGAAAAGAAAGGATCCCGAGCGATGATCAGACCGGAAAGGATTGACGACCTCACGAAGAGGGAACTGGACTCGGTGTTGAAAAGATCCATGGAGGACATCTCTTCGGTGTACAGTCATGTGCGGAACATCGTAGAGGACGTGAGGCAGCGGGGGGATGCGGCCATCCTGGAGGCCAACAGGGAATTCAAGAAGGGAGTCACGCGCCGGGATCTGAGGGTTACCCCACAGGAGAGGAGGCGGGCTTACAGGAAGGTGGACGCCGGGGTTGTCGATGCCCTCAGGACGGCCGCCCGCAACATCCGGCGCTTCCACGAGGCCCAGATGGAACGGGAAATGTGGTCCATCGAGGTGGCAAGAGGGATTATCGCCGGCAGAATAACGCGGCCCATGGAGCGGGTGGGGTGTTACGTTCCCGGTGGCAGGGCCATTTATCCAAGCACCATACTCATGACGGTCATTCCCGCAAAGGTGGCAGGCGTAGAGGATGTGGTCATCACTACCCCACCGGGGAAGGGCATGTCCGTGCCGCCGGCCACTCTGGTCGCGGCCGATGTGGCAGGGTGCGAACAGATCTTCAAGGCAGGCGGGCCCTGGGGGATCGCCGGGCTCGCTTATGGGACGGAGACCCTGCCGAAGGTGGACAAGATCGTTGGCCCTGGAAACAAATACGTGACGGCCGCCAAGATGATCGTCTACGGTCAGGTGGATATCGACTCACCGGCGGGGCCTAGTGAGGCCCTCATCCTTGCAGACGACTCCGGTGATCCTCGCTGGATCGCCCTGGATTTCCTCACCCAGGTGGAACACGACCCGGATTCGGCCGCCGTTCTTGTCACCACCTCCCGGAAACTGGCCGCGGAGGTCTGCCGCTCTGTGTCGCGTCAGTTCAGGTCCCTCCCCCGAAAGGAAATCCTCCAGTCCTCCCTCACCCGGCACTCCCGGGTGCTCGTGGCCGGAAACATGGAGCAGGCCATTGATTTCGCCAACCGTTACGCCCCTGAACACCTCCAGATCCTGACCAGGGATCCCTTCATCATATTGAACCGGATACGGCATGCAGGGTCCATTTTCCTGGGTCCCTATGCACCTGTGCCGGCCGGGGACTATGCCTCGGGAACCAACCATGTGCTTCCCACCGGTCAGTGCGCCCGCATGTTTTCGGGCCTTTCCGTGGACGACTTCCTCAAGAAGCCCACCTTTCAGTACCTTAGCAGGGAGGGGTTGGCCGGACTGAGGGATACCATTGTCACCCTGGCGAAAGCCGAGGGCCTACCCCTCCATGCCCGATCCGTGGAGGCAAGGTTCAAGCCGAATCGATCCGGCTCCCGCTGACGGAACCTGGTGTCCTGTCCCAGAAACACCTTAACATATTCTAAGGCCACCTATGGAACCGTCCGCCACCAAAGGGCCGCCCTGGGGGTGGTCTCTCGATCACCTGGAATTTGTACAGGTATTTCTGGGACACGACACTGCTAGGACAGCAGCAATTCTCTTGCCATCCTGGAGGCGATATTCTATACGTGGGGGATCACCAGAACAGGAGGATACACGCGATGGCGGAAATCAAAGGTTACAATATGCCGGACGATCTCTACTACCACCAGGAGCACAGCTGGGCCAGGGTGGATGGCCAGAAAGTGACTGTGGGGATGAGCGATTTCTTCCAGAAGGAAGCCGGTGACATCGTCTTCATCGACCTGCCTGACGAGGGAGAGGACGTCAGCCAGGGGGAAGTGTGCGGAAAGATCCAGTCCAGGAAGTGGATAGGAAAGCTCGTCGCCCCTGTGTCGGGGGAGATTACGGCCATCAACGAAGACCTGGAAGAAGACACCAGCCTGATCAACAACGACCCCTACGGCAAGGGCTGGATTCTGGTGATCGAGGCCGGTGACCTCGACTCCGAACTCGGAAACCTGGTGCACGGGGATGCGGTCGTCGGGTTCATCGAAAGCGAGATCAAGAGGGCAGAGGAAGAAAAGGCAAAGGCGTGACGACGGCTCACGGCGCAAGGCTCACGCTGCATGGATCGCTTGCACCTGATGAACCTTGGGCCTTGTTCCCCCTGCCGCCTGCGTTTATTTGGTGATGCTGAACGGAAGACCCCGCACCCGCTGGAGACTTTTCAAGAACACCTCCAGATCAGTCTCCACCGCCGAGGGACTGGCTGTGGACGACACCCTTCCGCAGTCCGTGGCTTTGCGCGGTTCTCCCCCCATTCTGAATCTGTACACCTTCGTGCCTTCGGTCATTGTGGGGAAATACCAGGATATCGAAGCTGCCCTCAGGCTGGACCGTTGCCGGGCCCGGGGCATCGAATACAACCGCCGGAGCACCGGCGGCGGTACGGTCATCATGGGTCCCCAGATCGTGGCCCTCGGCCTGGGCATCAACGTCGACAACCCGGTGCTCAAGCGTCCAGGCGTAGGTGGGGTCTTTGAATCCATGGGGGGGGTGCTCAGCCGGGCGACCCGGAAGCTCGGCATCTCTTCTCACTTCCGTCCCAAAAACGACATCGAGGTTTCGGGCAAAAAGATCGCCGGTCTCTCGGCCGCATCCGAAACCGGCAAGAGCCTCCTCTTTCACACGAGCTTTCTCGTGGACTTCGACATCGCCCTCATGACTGACATCATGAACACCCCTCTCGTGAAGCTGAGCGACAAGGGATACAACTGCTTCAGCCAGCGCATGACCACGGTGAGGGAAGAATCCGGCAGGGACATATCCGTGACTGTGGTGATCGACCTGATTCAGGAAGCCTTTGAGGAGGAGTTCAGCATCACCTTTGACCATGACGAACCGGACGGTTGGGAGCGGGATACGATCGATCGCTTCATCAGGGAAAGATACACCAACCCCGAGTGGATCTTCTCCCACAGGCATCCGAGGGCCAGGATGGGTGTGGGACGGATGAAGACCAAGGCCGGACTGCTGGAGATCTATCTCTCCCTGTCCGGGGGGTCCATCGAGAACGTGGTGATCACAGGCGACTTCTTCTCAACCTCCGAGAACATCCATTATCTGGAGACTTCCTTGAAGTGGACCTCTGCAAGGGAAGAGAAGATCCGGGAGAACCTCTCCAGGGTCTGGCGCGATGACATGATCTACGGGCTAGATGCGCCTACTCTGGCAAAGGCCATCCTGAGCGCCAAGGAGAATCAGGTAAGGCTGTGAATGAGACGCAAGGTACAGGGTACAAGGTGCAAGGATTACGAACAACAACACGGTCTTCTCTTGCAGTGTTATTGTGGAGTGGGAGGAGTTGTCTGCATCCTTTCCATGCTGAGATGCAAGCAACCATCATGTGCTCCTCTCAGTAAGTGGTTCAAGAAGGGAGTCTGTGTGCGTCTGTGGCAAAGATAGAAAAAATCAGAAGCCCCCAACATGCCAAGATGAGCCAGGCCACGGCCATCTCTCTGGGTCTCATGAGGGGGAGGATGTACCGGGGCGCCGTGAACCGGTGCGTGAATCTCCTTGTCCACTACCCCGAGGGCTGTGCCGCCAATTGCGCTTATTGCGGCCTTGCGAGGAAACGGCCCGGGACCTATCAGGAAAAGAGCTTCATCCACGTGGAATGGCCCCTCCATCCCATGGAGGAAATCGTGGAAGCGATCAACCGGGCGCCCGCTTATGTGAAACGGACCTGCATCTCCATGATCACCAACGGCAAATGTCGGCGACACACACTGGAAATGACCCGCCGTCTCACCCGGGAGACATCCCTTCCCGTGTCCCTCCTGATCAGCCCTACTATCTTGTCCGAACAGGACATCGAGGCCATGAAGGATGCAGGGGCCGATAAGATTGGAGTTGCCGTAGACCTGGCCACACCCGAACTCTTCGACAGGTACCGGGGAAGAGGAGTCTCAGGACCCCACAGGTGGGAGAAATACTGGCAGATCATTTCCGTCGCTCTTGAGGTGTTCGGGTCGAAAAACGTGGGTGCCCATCTGATGGTCGGCATGGGAGAGTCGGAACAGGAGATGGTCTTTATCATGGAAAGGCTCTGGGGGATGGGAGTGGCCAACCACCTTTTCTCCTTCTTTGCCGAGAAGGGCTCACAGCTCGGGGACCGGCCTCAACCGGCCTGGCCCACCTACCTCAGGATCCAGCTCTCTCGGTATCTCCTCGAAGAGGGGCTGACGTCGTTGGAGCGGATGCATTTCGATACCCTGGGGCATATCGTCGATTTCGGCCTGGGTGATGGGAGGCTCCGTGAGATCATCGACCTTGGCACGCCCTTCATGACAACGGGCTGTCTCGGGCCTGACGGACAGGTTGCCTGCAACCGCCCTTTCGGTAACTGCCTGCCTGAGGAAAAGCAGTGGAATTACCCCTACCTCCCTAATGAAGAGGAACTTGCCCTCATACGGCAACATATTTTTGTGATTGGGTAGTCCAATTTGCCCTCCTTCAGGCGAATCCCGGCCCCCACCGGAGGGGAAAGACCCGGCCTGTCATTCGGGAACGGCAAAAAACTCTTTGACATGAGAGCAAGCAGGCCCTATAAATATCTGTTTACAATAAGGGCCGTTAGCTCAGTTGGTAGAGCAGCGGACTTTTAATCCGTTGG
>JAFGPH010000446.1 GCA_016926135.1 Deltaproteobacteria bacterium | reverse complement strand
TTTAGTTTTCATTCACTTCCCGTCAGTGCCCAGGACTTCAGCTTGCTGTAGACGGCCCCGCCCGGCTTCAGATCGCTCTTGAACAGGATGAGTTCACGCAGGGTGGAAACCGGACCGGTCAAGTCTCGGTATTGAGTCAGAATATCCTCCAGTTCCCTGTGGGCCCTGCTGGCGCCGCGAAACCGTCCCAGGGTCAGGTGAGGCTTGAAGGGCCTCTTTTCTTCCTTGACGCCGAAAGCCTGCATCTGATCCTGGAGGGAATCCCTGAGCCGGCCCATCCGGTCCAGATCCCCCTCCAGGCCGATCCACAACACCCTCGGATTCCGGCTGTTGGGGAAACACCCCATGCCCCTCAATGATATGTGAAACGGGGCGGTTGTCAAACAGAGCTTTCGGATGGGTTCCTCCATGGCGTGAACGGATTCGGTCGGGATGTTTCCCAGGAAGTGGATGGTGAGGTGCATGTTCTCCGGCTTCACCCACCTGGCATCCAGCCTGCTCTTTCTGAGCACAGTGGAGACCTCCGTCAGGATGTCTCTGATCTCGGCCGGCTGCTCAAAGGCCAGGAAGGAACGGATCTCCATGGAGAAACCTTCTCACCCAATCCAGGGCCATCATTGCTGTCTTCAGTTTCACCTGCTCCCTTCTGCCGCGGAAGGCATACTTCCCTGAAAGGGTCTCAGACCCGGCGGCAAGGCCGATGTGGACCGTCCCCACCGGCTTCTCCGGGCTTCCACCGTCAGGACCTGCAATGCCCGTGACTGCCAGACCGAGGTCCGCCTTCATGACCATCCTCAGCCCTTCGGCCATCTGACGGACTGTGGGATCGCTCACGGCACCATGACCGTTCAGGGTCTCCCTCGGAACTTGAAGGAGATCCATCTTGGCCTGATTGCCGTAAACCACGACGCCTCCCAGGAAATAGGTCGAGCTGCCGGGAACGTCGGTGACGAGGTTGCCGATGAGTCCCCCGGTGCAGGACTCGGCCGTTGAGAGCGTGAGCCCTCTCCGGCGGAGCAAGTCGCCGACCACCACGGCCAGGGTCTCTGTCCCCGAACCAAAGACGCAGGCCCCCAACCTGGATCGAATCTCGGCCTCCATCCGGTCGAGTTCCCGGGTCATGGCCGTCTCGTCGAATCCCTTCAGGCTGATGGTGATGTGGTTTTCCGGAAACCGGGGATAGAAACCCAGAATCAGTTCCTCTCCCTGCCTTGAAAGCCCCTTCAGGGTTTCTGCGATCGCAGGCTCGCTGAGGCCGAAGACCTTCAAGACTCTGTACCCAAGGAGGGGCAATGATTCACAACTGTGGAGAATCTCCGGCAGCACGCAATTGTCCAGCAGAAACCGCATCTGCTCCGGCACGCCGGGGAGAAAGTAGAGTCTGGCCTTGCCCTCCAGAATCGAGAACCCGCACATGTCTTCCGTGCACGTAAGCGCCCGGGCGTCCTTGGGCACCCAGGCCATCTTTTCGAGGGAGGAGGTCATCCGCATACCTCTCGACTCGATGTAACGTCTGATCTGTTCCAGCTTCTCCCTGTCGAGGCAGAGGGGCCTGTGCAATGCCTCGGCTACGGCCTCATTGGTCAGGTCGTCTTCCGTGGAACCGAGTCCGCCTGTGATGATGACGAATTGCGAATCCTCCAGGGCCTCGGAAACCGCCCTGGCAACGCGCACAGCATCATCGCCCACGGTGGTGACACGGGTAATCTTCAACCCTGAAGCGGTGAGCCGGCCCGCTGCATAATAGGCATTCAGGTCCAGCACCCTGCCCGACGTGAGTTCATTGCCGATGGTGATGATCTCTCCCTGCATTGCTCACCACACCAACAGAATGGCACGCAGGCAGAGGTTTGCGTAAACCCCTGCCGCGATGTCGTCCATGAGGATCCCGGCACCGCCCCTGATCCTTTCCGCCGTCCTGACCGGAAAGGGCTTCCAGATGTCGAAGACCCGAAAAAGGGCCACTCCGAGCGCCAGGGAAAGCCAAGTCTGCGGTGCCAGGAAGAGGGTCACCAGGAATCCCGCCACTTCATCCACGACAATCTCCTGGGGATCATTGCGTCCAGCCATCTTCCCTGCCTGATCCGCGCTCCAGAAGGCCAGCAAGAGGAAAGCCAAAAGAAGGAGGCTACCCCAGAACGCCCCAAACCGGTTCAGGATCACGACGAGGGGCAAGGCGGCCAGGGTCGCGAAGGTGCCGGGTGCCTTAGGGAGGAATCCCACGCCGAACCACGTGGCCAGGACCAGGGCCACCTTTCCAGAAGCACCTGCCTTTGCAAATGATTTCCTCAAGGGAAAGCTATCAGATCGCGTCTCAGACATCAACAGCGTATTGGCCCGTGGGACCGCTCCCTTTCCCGCCTGCCGAAGACAACCGGGTATGACGGCACACGGAAAAGAGGTGTCCGAAGACCTGGGGCAACCGGCCCTGCCTTGGATTCTGATCGACCGTTACCCGCTTTCCTCATGATGCCGGTCCCTGTTGGAAGACATGACCCAGTAGTAAACTTCTCTGAGGGGTACCCGATGGGTTTGGGCGATGCCCCTGCAGGCTTCGTATTCGGGAAGAACCATGGAGGAGCCGTCCGACCCCCGGACCCTCTTGACCCGGAGCCTTCCCCAGGGACTGTCGATCTCCTCCGAAGACCTCTCCAGGACCTTTCTCTCGGAGAAACGGAACCTGACCCCCAGGGTCGTGCTCTCGGAGAAGAGGATCTCCATGATGCGGTCCTTGTGCTCCGGTCTTCCCAAGACCTGAACGGCCGTGCCCGGCCGGTTCTTCTTCATCTGCACCGGGGAGAAGGAGACATCCAGGGCGCCCGCCTGAAGCAGGCGCTCCATCATGAACCCCAACCACTCCGGCGTGGTATCGTCCAGATTGGCCTCCAGCACGACCACTGTCTCAAGGTGCTCCTGAGAGGGTGCCCGGCCGAGAAGGAGCCGCAGCAGGTTCGGTCGGTCGGCCAGATTCCGGCTGCCCACACCATAACCCACCGCTTCCACCACCATGGGCGGGAGGTCGCCGAAGGAATCGGCAAGGTCTCTCAGAAGGGCAGCGCCCGTAGGGGTCACCATTTCCTGGTTCAGGCCGGAACCGTACACAGGGATCCCTTTCAAAAGTGCGACAGTGGCGGGTGCCGGCACGGGAATCCTCCCGTGGGCCGTTTCCACAAAACCCGCTCCCAGGGGCAGGGCGGAGGCATGGAGCTGTCGCACACCCATGAACTCCATGCCGAACACTGAGCCCACGATATCCACGATGGAGTCCACGGCCCCCACTTCGTGGAAATGGATCTCCTCCACCGGGCAGTTGTGGATGCGGGCCTCCTCGCGGGCGATGGACTCGAAGATCCGAATGCTCCTGTCTTTGACCTCCGGGCTGAACCCGCCGGCCAGGATGATCTTTCGGATATCCTCCAGGCCCCTTCCAACCTGAAGGGCTTTGTCCACCTCCACCGTGAAGCGGGTTCCGGAGAGGTGGTTTCTCTCTTCCCGCCGCACATCGAGCCGATACCCATCGAGAGGGAGGCTGTGGAGGGCCTTCCGGAGGTCTTCAAAAGGGAGCCCGGCGTCCAGCAGGGCTCCGAGGAGCATGTCGCCGCTGATGCCTGAAAAGCAGTCCAGGTAGGCAATCTTCATAGGAAAAGGTCCATGGTTCGGGGTTCAAGGTTCAGGGTTTACCTACAAAATGGAGACCTGTGTGTCACCATAGCCTGTTTGTGAAGCCTTCTTCTATCAGTGGGCGGAAGGCGTGTCAACCTTTGGCGGCTTGCCCCGATTCACCATCAAACACCATCTGCTGCGTTACGCTCATCTCTCGTCCCTGCGACGTACCTGAATGTACGCCTCGGGCCTCGGGATTTCGCGAGCCTTGCATCTGGTGCTTGCTGGTGAATCGGGGAAACCCATAACCGAAGGGTCGCACTGGGTGAACGCGAATTTGACGGTGGATTTGGGGCTTGGCAAAAGGCCCATTTTGTCCCGTTTGCCCTTCGATACGTCAGGACGAACGGGCGTCCCGGGCACGGTGAAGCCTGTCCTGAGGCACCGAAACCTATCGAACCATGAACGGAGTGCGGGTATGGGGTTTTCTGCAGGTCAGCCTTTGGAGGCCCCGCCGGAAAACGGACGGGCCAGACGGAAGTCGGGAAGGAAAGAGGATTCCCTGTTTCCGACCCGGCCACCCGGCTCGGGAAACTGCACAAAGAGGTGCTCAAAACCGAGTTCCAGTGCGTGCCGGTAGACCCTGTCGAATTCATCCCCTGTGACGAAACGGTTCAGGTCTTCTTCCCTCTGCGCCAGCACGGGCGTATACTGGGACATGAGGCTGAGGGGAAGACCGGCCCCGAATTCCAGGAGCAGGGTAGTCAGCACGTCGAGGGAGTTCTGAACCTGGCCCGGGAGGATGAGGTGTCTCACCAGGACCCCTCTTGTTGCGGTGGGGGCCCCCTCTTCCAGGGGATCCAGGAAGCCCTTCTGCCGCACCATCTCTGCCACGGCATCCAGGGCCTTCTCCGGATAGTCCCTGCACCCTGAGAGGCGCGAAGACAGGCCGGAATCGGAGTACTTGAAGTCCGGGAGGTAGATGTCAGCGAACTCCTCTGCCACCTTGAGCATGGGTACGGCCTGATAGCCGGACAGGTTGTAGACGACGGGAAGATCGTAGCCTGCCCGCCTGAGGAGGTCAACCAGCGCAAAGGCGTGTGGAAAGAAGTGGTCCGGGGTGACGAGATTCAGGTTGTGGACGGAGTTCCGGTCCATCATATCGATGACCCCTTGCAGCAGGGTTTCCACTTCCGCCGTTTCTCCGAAACCTTCCCGGGATATCTGGTAGTTCTGGCAATAGGAGCAGCGCAGGGAACAGCCCGTGAAGAACAGGGTCCCGGAGCCGCAGGTGCCTGTGAGCGGGGGCTCTTCGCCGAAATGAGGGCCGAGGTAGGCCACGCGCGGCCGATGCGCCTCCCTGCAATAGCCCAACTGTCCCTTGGTGCGGTCCACACCGCATTCCCTCGGGCAGAGACGGCACTCTGTGTAGAACTTCTCAAGATCCATAGGTCTCAAAATGGAATTGTCTCCTTCCTCCGCATTCAAATCCGTCAGAACATCCCTTGAACACGCCCAGGGCCATGTCCGGGTTGGCACCCTCCCAGCGAGGCATCCCGACTTTGGTTGGCTGGAATCCTTTGTGCTTTTAAGTACTTCGCACAATTGCCCTCCCGCATTCTCCTTGACAAAAAACCCACAGTCAAGTAACTTCCGTATCGGCGAGACAGCAGACTATAGAATGTTAACAAAAGACAATTTATGCGAGAATAGAAACAGGAGGGGAAGAATGACGAAGCTGCTTGAGAAAGCCTTTCAGGAGGCTTCCAGGCCTCCGGAAGTGGACCAGAATGCTTGGCCAAGCGGATTGAAAGACAAAGAAAGGAGCACCTATGGAATTCTCAGTCAGTCCTGAAGGAGAGAAATTCAGGCTTCCGGACCAGGAAGCCTACGAGAAGGAGTACAGAAGGCTCGAAAAGCTGGTCAACGCCCAGAGAAAGAAAGGTCGGGAAATCGTTGTGGTGATGGGGCTGGGATTTGTGGGCGCCGTCATGGCAGGCGTTGTGGCGGATTCCCTGGACAGGAAGACGGGCAAGCCCAAAAAGTTCGTCATCGGCATGCAGCGGCCGAGCCCCAGAAGCTTCTGGAAAATCCCCCTTTTCAACCGGGGGGTTTCTCCGGTCAAGGCCGAGGACCCTGAAGTGGCGCCTATGATCGAGCGTTGTGTGAAGGTCAAGAAGAACCTCATGGCCACATTCACCTATGATGCCCTCAAGCTGGCTGATGTGCTCGTGGTGGATGTGCAGTGTGATTTCCTGAAACAGGAACTGGGCAACCTGAGGAGCGGGCATGCAGACATCAGTGCCCTGGAGGAGAGCTTCAAGGTCATCGGCGAAAAGATCAGCCCCGAGTGCCTGGTCCTGATCGAGACGACCGTGCCCCCGGGCACCACTGAGTATGTGGCTTATCCCCTGGTCAAAAAGGCCTTTACCAAAAGGGGCATTCGGAAAGAACCCCTCCTGGCGCACAGCTTCGAAAGGGTCATGCCCGGAAGGGACTATGTGAAATCCATCCGGGATTTCTGGCGGGTGTGCAGCGGCATCAATGACAAGAGCAGGGAAAGGGTGGTCGGCTTTCTTTCAGACGTGCTCAACGTGGAGAAGTTTCCGCTCACGGTGCTGGATAGACCTCTCGAGAGCGAGACCTGCAAGATCGTGGAGAACAGCTTCAGGGCCACGATCCTTGCCTTTCTGGACGAATGGAGCGTCTTCGCCGAGACCAACGGCGTGGACCTGATCAAGGTGATCCGCGCGATCAAGGTGAGACCCACCCACAACAATATCATCTTCCCGGGTCCGGGAATCGGGGGTTACTGTCTGCCCAAGGACGGGGGCTTGGGGCTTTGGGCGTACAAACACCTCCTGGGCTTTGAGAACGACATATTCAAGATCACCCCGGAGGCGATCAACATCAATGATACGCGGGGGCTCCGCGCCGCGCAGATGGCCAGGGATGCCATGCGAAACATGGGACGGATCGTGGCCGCGTCCCAGATCACCGTGCTGGGCGCATCCTACCGGGAGGACGTGGGGGATACCCGCTACAGCGGCTCCGAGATTATCGTGAGAAAGCTGACGGAGATGGGGGCTGAGGTGAAGGCCCATGACCCATATGTGCCGCACTGGTGGGAGCTGGAGAAGCAGGACAGCTACCCGGCTGTGGGCACCGGTTGGTCACGGTTTTTCCGGAACCAGGAGTCCCTCAAGGAGTTCCATATGATTCCCGACCTGGCCGAAGCCCTCGATGGCTCGGATGCCGTCGTGTTCGCCGTGCGCCACAAGGAGTACCTGAATCTGAAGCCGGATGAGGTCGTCAGGATGATCGGAGGACCTGCAGCCGTTGTAGACTGCTTTGGGATACTGGATGACGAAAAGATCGAGAGGTATTTTGATCTGGGCTGCGAGGTGAAGGGGCTCGGTCGAGGGCACATCAACCGAATCAAGGACAGGGTCAGGAAAAAGAGGATGAAAGGGGGTTTGCCGTGAAGAGAAGACTTGTCCTGCCTTTTTTGATCGTCGGTTTCTTGACCTTTTGGGGGGGAGCGGTTCAGGCGGCGGATGAGTGGGGAACCATCACCATTCCTGCCGGGAAGCCGGTCAAGATCGCCCTGGGAGCGATGCTGACCGGTGACTATGCGAGCCTGGGCCTGGATATCCGAAACGGGGCCGAGATGGCGGTGAAGGAAAAGGGCACCCTTGCGGGACATCCCATCGAACTCCAGGCAGAGGACGACGGGTGTGCGGGACCCCCTTCGGTGGCGATTGCGGAGAAGGTCTGTAACGACCCCCTGGTCGTGGGCCTGGTGGGCTACATGTGCAGCGGTGGCAGCAAGCCCGCCTCGGATATCCACAACAAGTACAAGGTGGTCATGGTCTCCCCTTCCTCTACGGCCCTGGAACTGACGGCACGCAAGATCCCCATCTTCTTCAGGACGTGCTGGAACGACAAGATCCAGGCCAAGAGGGCCGCAGAGTTCGCGGTGAGGAAGGGGTGGAAGAATGTGGCCTGCATCCATGACAAGAGCGACTATGGCCAGAGCCTGGCCGAGGATTTCGGAAAGAATGTGACCGCCCTGGGGGGAAAGGTGCTGGCCTCGGAGGGAATCACCCGGGGCGACAAGGACTTCACACCGGTCCTCACCAAGATCAGGCCCTTCAAACCACAGCTTCTCTATTACGGGGGCATGGCTGCCGAGGGAGTGCTGATCGTCCGGCAGATGAAAAGGGCAGGCCTCACGAAGACGGTGTACATGAGCGACGACGGATGCTACACGGAAAAGGATTTCATCCAGGCTGGAGGAGCAGCCTCGGTGGGCGCCTACATCACCTATGCCAAAGAGCCCGATCCGGCATGGGTCAAGAAGTTCGAGGCCAAGTACGGGCCAAGGCAGACCTTCTCCCCTCAGGCCTATGATGGGACCAGGATCCTGATGGGTGCGGTGGAAAAAGTGGCCCAGAAACATGCGGACGGCTCTCTGGTGATCGGGAAAAAGGCCTTGCGCGATGCGGTGGCAGCCACCAAGATGGACGGGATCACCGGGAAGATCACCTTTGACGCCCATGGGGACAGGACCGGTTCGGTGGTGGTGGTCTACAGGGTCGTGGAGGAGAAGGGGAAGCGGTTCTTCAAGCAGGAGGGTTTCTAGTCGCCCACTAGTTTCCGTTTCTCACCACCCGCTTGCCCGCGCCAATGGCGGGGCTTCGCTAGAGGCGCGGAGTACGCAGAGCAGATTCTTGCTTTTTGCCTTGTCCCGATTCTGTCGGGACAAGGCAAAACCAGCACGCCTGCGGCAGCCTGGACATGGCAGGACTTCGCCGGGGGGCTGAGATGGACATTCCGGATATCACCCCTTTTCGCATGATATCCGGATCAACAGAATCACTTGGGCCATTGACGGCACCTCGCTCTCCAGGTCTCCGAGTGGACATTTGTACACGTTTCAAATAGAATAGGGATATTGGAGGTATAAGAATATGTCCATCTCAACCTCTACCGAAGTCATTCCTATTTTTGCTGATCCAGATGGCGTAATTCGCGTCGGAAACACGCGCGTTACTTTGGATACCTTGGTCGGTGCTTTCTCGGATGGCGCAACTGCTGAAGAGATCGTCCAGCAGTACCCGTCACTGAAACTCGCGGATGTCTATCAGGTCATCGGCTACTACCTAAGGCGGCCATTGGAAGTGGAGGCCTACCTTCAAAAACGAAAAGGCGAAGCGCAAACCATTCGGAGACAAAACGAAACCCGCTTCGACCCCCAGGGTGTCCGTGATCGCCTTCTCGCACGTGGCTCAAGGATAGTGCAATAGGCATGCTGTTACTTGCTGCCGATGAGAATTTCAACAACGACATTGTGCGTGGCTTGTTGCGCCGCCGGTCCGACCTGGATATCGTTCGTCTTCAGGATGTGGGGCTATCTGGGGCAGATGATGCATCCGTTCTTGAGTGGGCTGCGCAAGAGGGACGTGTCTTACTCACGCATGATGTGAGCACCGTCACCCGTTACGCCTATGACCGGGCTCGCACAGGCAAGCGAATGCCAGGTGTCTTCGAAGTGAGCCGTGACCTTCCCATTAGATCTGCCATCGAGGATATTCTGCTTTTGGCCGAATGCAGCCTTGAAGGCGAGTGGGAGGGTCAGGTACGATATCTTCCTCTCAGGTGAAGGAATCACATGACAACACGACAGCCCAACCCGACTTGACCGGGAAGCGCACAGGCAAGTCTGCTTCACCTTTCAGGATCTAGATAGGAATGGCCATCAAACTCATCATCCAATCGGATTGACAGTCTGTCGCCGATTATGCAGCAGAAATGCCAGCAAGGCAAAACCAGCACCTGCGGCAGCTTGGACATGGCTGTTCTCTCTGTGCTCTTCCACCAGCCCGTAAGCCCTATGGGCTGGAGGCCGAGCCATTTACCCGCCGTGTGTGTGGCAGGCCGACCTCCGACCTCCCGGGTTCACCTCCGGCTACGCCGTGGCAAGCCGTCCTGTGCCTTCCGTCCTTTAGTGCTTAGTGCGTACTGCGTACTGCTTACTGTCTTCTTCCCTCTGATTCCCCATCTAAGGGTTTTCCCATCCAAAAACCAGTGTGGGCACTGGGGTCACGGGAAGCATTTGATATCTGAAGGAATAGTTCTGAAATGAACCTCTAAAAGGGGCCTATAATGCCCTTTTTGAGGGCGAAAAGGCGGTTATTGCCAAGGTCCCGGTCGGCCGCCCCAGGGGCATCGGTTACCAAATAGAAGAATCCTCATAATGCATGAGTTGGAAGGGAAACGATATGGCATGGTCAGCTAAGCACGACCGGTCGAACGACATAGTCGAAGTCGTCTACACCGGTGATATTACCGGCACAGAACTTAGGGACGCAGCCTCTGAACGGATACGCCTTCAGAAGGAAACCGGGACAATGTCCGTGCTCGTGGATGCCTCCGGAATAGAACGTATGGTTGCAGGAACGATGGATCTGTTTGGGCTCCCGGACGAGTTGTACGTCAGCAAACAAGCGCACAGAAACAGCCGAATGGCACTGGTTCTTCCCAGGTCTCGAAAGGAAAGAGAAGGCGTAAGATTCTTCGAAACCGTTTGTGAAAATCGTGGTTGGCAGGTCAAAGAGTTTGAGGAACGCCAGGTTGCGGTTGACTGGCTACGGGAGACCAAACCTTCCAACAACCCGGATGCGCCCGACGGCTTAAAGTAGCGCGTGATCCGCAGCTGTAGCGCCCCGCGTGCTCTGTGTGAGACTGCAGTTTCCTTGCGCCTTGCACCCCGTACCTTGCGCCTTCTCCCTCACCCCAGGTCCGCGCCGAGATAGAGTTCCCTCACCATAGGGTTCTCTTGGAGACAGGCGGTGCTGTCGCGGAGAACGATGCGGCCCGTCTGAAGCACGTACCCCCTGGAGGCGATCTGAAAGGCCATGAGGGCGTTTTGCTCTACCAGCAGGATGGTGGTTCCCTCCCTGTTGATCCGCTCCACGGTCTCGAAGATCAGATCCACGAGCACGGGGGCGAGG
>JAFGPH010000068.1 GCA_016926135.1 Deltaproteobacteria bacterium | reverse complement strand
GGTGTCGAAAGCTCTCCGGTTCCTTGGCCACACCACTCATTTCCTTGATGTAGGATTTCTCTTCCAGCACCCTGTCGTAAGCGATGGAAGCGGGTACAAAGATCAGGTCCTTGCAATACCCTTCGCGGTATGCCTGAAGCAGAATGGCCAGAAAACCCGTCTTGGGGAATACCAGTTTCCCGTTCCGGCTTCTTCCGCCTTCGATATAGAATTCTATGGGATGCCCGTCTTCCAGAAGGGCTTTCATGTATCGGTTGAAGACATCGACATAAAGCCTCTCCTGCCTGAAAGAACGGCGGATAAAGAATGCCCCGCCCTTTCTGAAGATATGACCCATCGGCCAGAAGGCCAGATTCTTCCCGGCCGCAATCCTGGGAATGTGCATGTTGTTGACGTACAGGATGTAATTCAGGAGCAGGTAATCGATGTGGCTCTTGTGAGAGGGCACGTAGATCACCGGTCCCCGGCGCGCCCATTCCCTCGCCTCTGTGAGGCTGGCGGCATCCACGTCGATTTCTTCGAAGAGCTTTTTCCACAACCAGCGCAGCAGAACATGAAATACCTGCACATAACTGCTGTTGTAATCGGCCGCGATTTCATCGAAGTATTTTCCGGCTTTTTTCCGGAGCCGCCTCATCGAGCCTTGATTTCTGGACGATTCGATCTCGATTCGTTTGATGACACCGGGATCCTTGAGCACGATCTCCTTGAACTGCTGCCTCGATTTCAGGATGGGGCCCAACACCACCCTTTTCTGGCCGTCGATGCCCTCAATGAGTCGGCTCTTGACCTCCTGCGCCATGTCGTGAACGGACCGGTTTTCAGGTTGGGCGCGGAGATACTCCAAAAGGTTCATGGGTTCCGCGAAATCGATCAGGGCCTGACGGTTGTATCGAAAGAAGAGGGCGATCTTCCGGAGTGCGCCGGGATTGTCCTTGAACCCGAAGAGAATCGTGCGCAGGTTGGAATAGTCTTTTTCAGGGCTTTTGGTGTAGAGGATGAGCAGCGGCACAAGAAAGATGGGGCGTTCCATCTCCCGTTGCACGTCCAGCAGGAATTCCAGGCGGTCCTTTTCAAACTGGACAAAATGCTCCATGAACCCCTTCGGGTCGATCAGGAACAGGAGCATGGGCGTCCCCTGCCGGATGGCCTCGCGGTAAAATCCGGATTCGTAAGGGTCAGGCAGGCGGCGACCGCGGAGCAGAGAAGCGGCCTGAGAGAACAGAATCCGCAGCGAGCGGGACAGAGGCAGGAGCATGGAGATGTTCATGTCGAAGGCAAGCTTGGGGTAGGGAAGACGGCGGAAACGAAAGTTGTAATGGTATAGCAGATAATCGAGCCTGCCGCGATACTTGATCGAGTAAACGACCGTCCCTTCCCTGTGCATCTGTTTTAACTTCTCCCGCATGGCCTCGTCGACTCGAACTCTTTTGAAAAGTCTGTAGAAGAGCCAACTCAGCGCGAAGCCAGGCTTGTCTTCCAGGGCATAGGGGGAGAGCTCATTCTCCATGGGGTCGTCTCCGGAACTCCCGTTTGTGCACTCTATCGGATCAGGTTCGAGCAAAAACTATAGATAGGAGGATGGCGTCTTGAAATCAAGCCCTTTCTGAATGCCTCCACGCCGTGGGCTTTGGGAAACGCTTCGGGAGGCCGTCCCAAAATGGCGGAAAAGATCGCTTCCGGGGAAAGTTCTGTTGACAAAAGGGATGGGTTGTTTAAGATAGGTTTCGACTTCAGGAAAAAAGGGGGCGGGCTATGCTGAAGCCCATGGTGATATCGGGACTTACCGTCGATCCGCTAACGAACAGTCCTATTGTCATTTTAAAGGAGATCCATGGGGAGAGAACGCTCCCCATCTGGATCGGACTGCTGGAAGCCACGGCGATTGCGAGCGAACTGGAGGGGGTTAAATTTTCAAGACCCATGACCCACGATCTTCTGAAAAACATCATGAACATCACCGATATCCGAGTGGACAAAGTGGAGGTCTGCGACCTCAAGAACAACACCTACTTTGCCCTCATCCATATCAACCACATGGGCAAGGAGATCTCCATCGATGCCAGGCCCAGTGACGCACTGGCCCTGTCCCTGAGGGTTCAGGCTCCGATTTTCGTATCGGAAGATGTGATCCGAAGGTCTGCACAGATCGATCTGAAGGCGGAAGCCGATGACAAAACGGAGCAGGGAAAAAAGTGGCAGGATGTCCTGGAGAAACTCAGGCCGGAGGATTTCGGCAAGTACAAGATGTGAATATGGACAGCGGTGACTTTACACCCGATTCGAACCCCCATCCATCTCCCGCCTTTCGCCCGGTTGCCCCTATTTCGTGCAACCCGGAGTGAAAAACATGATCGACCTGCATACCCACTCCCTGTTCAGTGACGGCGAACTGATCCCGTCGGAACTTGTCCGCAGGGTTGAGACCCTGGGATTCGAGGCCGTGGCCATCACCGACCATGCG
This sequence comes from Deltaproteobacteria bacterium, assembly GCA_016926135.1. The sequence continues at coordinate 1,647 of JAFGPH010000068.1, read as the reverse complement.
GACTCCTCCAGCCTGGACTTCATCATACCCAGGGTGGTCCGGGTGGCCGATGACCTGAACCGCACCCAGAAGGTGCGGGTGATTCCGGGCGTGGAACTCACCCACATTCCGCCGGTGCTTCTGAAGCGGCTGGTTCGAAAGGCCAGGACGCTGGGCGCGAAGCTGGTCGTGGTTCACGGAGAGACGATCGTAGAGCCGGTTGCACCCGGGACCAACAGTGCGGCACTCGCAGCCGGTGTGGACATACTGGCCCACCCGGGTCTCCTGACCCGGGAGGAAGCGCGGACGGCCGCGGAAAAGGAAATCTTTCTGGAGATATCCGGGAGGAAAGGCCACAGCCTCACCAACGGTCACGTGGCCAAACTCGCCGTCGAGTGGGGAGCCAGGCTGGTGTTGAACTCCGATTCCCACTCCCCGGGCGATTTCATGCCCCAGGCCCTGGCCCGAAAGGTGGTGCAGGGCGCCGGCCTGCCGGCCTCGGGATTTCAGGATCTTCTCTCCAATGCGCGTCTTCTCCTGGATCGCATCGGGTGCAGCCTCTAAACGGGGGGCGCCCGCCTGCCGATTCGTTCTATCGATATGGTTCACCGCAGAGACAAGAAGAGAGCGTTTCTTCACCTTGCCGGGGCAGGGGTGGTGGCGTTCTGGCTCGTCCTGATGGGCCTGTTGATCCGGGAGGTCCATTTTGGAGAGAGCAGGGTTTCCGGGACGGCGGCGCTGCAGGAGAAGCCCGTCATCGGCTCTGCCGAGCGGGAGTGGAAGGAGATCTTCCTGAAAGACAAGAAGGTGGGCTATGCGGTGAATTTGATCGAGCCCTTCCAGGGGGGGTACTTCATCCAGGAGGAGGTCTTTCTCCGGCTGAACCTGATGGGCCTGGGAAGCAGCCTCCACAGTGTCACCCAGTGCCGTGTGGACGAAGGATTTCTGCTGAAAAGTTTCCACTTTGCCCTGTCTTCCGGCGTGGTTCGCTTTCATGTTACGGCCAGGGTGGAGGATGAGCGGCTCTTCATCGAGACGGGAAGGGGAAGAGACCGAAAGACTCAGACCCTCCGGCTTATCAAATCGCCGATGGTCCCTGCCGGCATGTCCCATTACCTGAAAACCCGCGAACTGAAGGTTGGGGATGTATACCGACTTCCCATATTCGACCCCTCCACCATGATCCAGAAGGAGGTCCTCCTGACGGTTTCTTCCAGGGAATCTGTTACGATCAACAGGATCCCCTACGACGCCTTCCGCCTGGAGATGGAGATGTGGGGCAAGAAAATCCACATCTGGATCGGGACGGACGGAACGGTGTTGAAGGAAGAGGGGTTCATGGGGCTGACGGCCGTCAAATCCAGCGCCGCCAGGGCCCCGGAAGACCTGGACGTCGCAGGGGGCGCCGACCTCTATGAGATGACCTCTGTAAAGCCGGACCGGCCCTTGCCGGACCCGGCCAGGCTGAGCGGGTTGAAGCTTGGAATTACCGGCCTGGAAGGCTCGGAGCTCTCGAAGGAGGTGTTGAACAGCGGACGCCAGAGGTACGCGCAGGGGATCCTGGAGGTGCGGCGTGAGCGGGTCCCTTTGCAGACCGGATACCTGCTGCCCTATCCGGATGCCGCGGGCAGAATGAGGCCGTTCCTGGCGCCCGAAATAAACATCCAG
>JAFGPH010000445.1 GCA_016926135.1 Deltaproteobacteria bacterium | reverse complement strand
CCGGCATTCGCTCCGCCTACCCCGATCCCCGTACCCTGGTAGGCAAAGAGGTCATGGTGGTGGCCAACCTCAAACCGCGGCAGATGAAGTTCGGTCTTTCCGAAGGCATGATCCTGGCCGGGGTCGGCAAGGACCGTGTTGCCGTGGCGACTTTCGATGCGGAACTCCGGCCGGGGGACCGGGTCTCGTGAACGCCTACAAGTGGAAGGTCATGCTCACCGCGGCCGTGGCGCTGCTCATGGCCAGCATGGATGCGAGCATCACCAACATCGCCTTCCCTACCCTCACCCGGGTCTTTCAGGCGGAACTGACCACCGTGATGTGGGTCACGCTGGGCTACATCCTGGTGAGCACCACCTTCCTGCTCATCCTGGGGAAAATCAGCGACATCATGGGCCGCAAGAGGATCTTTGTCCTGGGCATCGCGATCTTCACCCTGGGACTCGTCGCCTGCTCCCTGGCCCGGGGTATCGGCGATCTCATTCTCTTCCGATGCCTTCAGGGGCTGGGTGCGGCCATGCTGATCTCCTGCAGCACGGCCCTCGTGACGGAGGCGTTTCCCGTCACGGAGACCGGTCGAGGCATGGGCCTGCTGGGGGTGGCGGTTTCCCTCGGTTTCGTCATCGGTCCTATCCTGGGAGGGCTTCTGCTGGACTGGCTGGACTGGCGCTCCATCTTTTATGTGAGGGCGCCCATCACCCTGCTATCCCTGTTTTTGAGCCTTTTCATGCTCCGAAAGGACGAGGCCCTGGCCTGGACAGGGAAGTTGGACTGGCTGGGGGCAATTGCCTCTTCGACCGGCATTCTCTGCCTGACTTACGGGGTCAGCCGGGTGAGTGAGATGGGTCTTCTTTCCTTCGCCGTCTGGGCATGGACCGGAACCGGGATCCTGCTATTGGCCGCTTTTGTCTACATAGAAAACCATGTGCGGGATCCCATCATAGATCTCACCCTCTTCAGGAACAGGGTGTTCCGGTACGCCACGCTCGCCCTTTTCCTCACCTTTGTCGCCGCCCCATTCTTCATCCTGGTGATGCCCTTCTATTTCCTGGAGGCCATCCGGCTTACGCCCTCGGAGGCGGGTCTCCTGCTCGCGGTCAACTCCATGGCCACCATCGTTTCCGGCCCCATCAGCGGTTCTCTTTCGGACCGCCTGGGCGCAGCCTGGTTTGCCGCGGCGGGTGCGGCCGTCATGACGCTCTCCTTTGTCTTTATGCTCGGTTTTGACCTGCAGACCGGGGCACAGGCCATTGTTCCCGCATTGATCCTGCTGGGTGTGGGGATCGGGATGTTTCAGCCGCCCAACAACAGCCTGATCCTGGGAAGCGTCCCCAGGACCCGGCTTGGAACGGCTTCGGCCCTGATGGCCACCCTGCGGCAGGTGGGGCTTTCCCTGGGCATGGCCCTTGCCGGCACCCTTTACGCGTACCGGATCTCGATCCAACAGGAGCATCTGACCCGACAGGGCCTGCCCTGGTCCGAGGCGGTCCGATCGGCCATACCCTCCGCGCTTCATGAAGCCCTGGGGGTGTCGATCCTTCTGAGCATCCCCGTCATCGCGCTCTCCTTCCTGGGCCGGAAGGCCGGGAGGAATGCCGGAGACCCCGGGAAAGGAGTCGACAGATGAGCAAGAAGCACGTTGCAGGGATCTCTCGTCCTGCCGGACGGTGAAGGAAAGGCCCTTCACGCACGGCCACGAAGAAACGCGGGCCGGGTCTAGTCCGGAGATAGTCGCGAGAAGGTTTCTTCCAGGAACTGCCGATCCTTCTCGCTGACTTCTACCAGGCACACACCCATGCCGAAAACACTGTCGTTGTCCATCCCATAGACATCCGACCAGACAACCTTCCCTTTGACCCCGATGGCGGGGCGACCGGGCGGAAGGATGGCGATGCGATAGGACTCCTGAAGTCTCAGGGGTTCGTCACAGCAGACAAACAATCCCTCCACCGACACATTCCGGGTCTCCCCTTCTATGGTCCCTTGAACCGTCTCAATGGTCACGCGCCAGCGAACTTCGTTCCTGGGCTTGGTGCGTCTGTCTGTGGGATTCACCAGACTCGATCCTCCCTTCTGTGGCGGACCTCTCTGCCTGCGGAGACGTCAATGCTCCATTTCCTCTTCCTCAACCCCCAGAGCGGCCTCCTCCACCTCGTCCACCATCCGGTAGCCGGTCACCTTGATTCGATGGGAGCCCCCCTTGCCGGCGACAACCAGACCCGTCGCCTCCACGACATCATCCACGAAGTCAAACAATTCCTCTCCCACCCTGTCGATCTCCACCGCATAGTCCCCTTGATCCGTTGCGATGCTGACCCCGATCACGTTTTCGTCCTGGTCCCACTTGCTCGGGGTCACGTACCCGACCACGGTCACCTCCCTTGGTGACTCTCCCCTTTTCATGCCTTCCTATCACCCTCCTCTTCTAAAGGTTACTGAACTCCTTCCAGAACTTGTTGTCCTCATCCTTCCAACCCGGTCCGAATTTCTTTTCCCAGTAGCTCTCCCCGAGTCTGGCCGTCCAGCGTGACCAGAAATGTTGGCCCTTTTCCTTGGCCTCCAGAACATCCGTCAGCATAACGGGGATGTCGGCAATCCGATCCTTGGGAATGAAGGATGCGGCGCCGGACTTGAAGGACTGGATAATGTTCTGGGGTGTGAGGGCGTGGGAGGTCAGCATAACGGCCGTGATGTTCTTCCGGTTGCACATGGCCAGCAGTTCATAGCCGTTCACGCCCATGATGTCCAGAACGGCCAGATCGAACTCCCGGGTCTCCAGATGAGCCTTTGCTTCTTCAAAGCTGGAAGCCTTCACCACCTCGCACATGGAGAGCAGGTCTTCCAACGTCGCCAGAATATCCGGCTCATCATCGACGATGAGAACTTTCTTCCCATCCAGCAGTCCCTGTGCGCTCATTCGCCTTACCCCCTCCTCGCACAAAAGGTCGCACTTGCGAGGTTTCTTTTTCTTTCAGGACCCGGGGATTTCAAATCCGGAGAGCAGGCCCTCGCCCCAGGCAAACACCGCCGGGAAAGCCCATCAATATAAGGCTTTCCATGAAGTGCAAAACATGCTATAAAACATGAAAATCATCTAAAAAAACAGGGGGCAATCCCCCTGTTTTTGGTCAAACCTCTGGGGTGAGTGATGGGGCTCGAACCCACGGCCTCTGGGGCCACAACCCAGTGCTCTATCCAATTGAGCTACACCCACCATGATTTTTGCCCCAGTGTACCAGATTTTTTTTGGCTTTTGCAACAAAAACTTGCCCTGACCCCGTGCAAATGAAAAATCGGGCCGGCCCCCGAGGAGATGCGCCATGCAATCGGAGAAAAAAAGGGAAATGCTGAGAAGGATACCGGCTGTGGGCCGTATCCTCAGCAGTCCGAAGCTTTCTGAAATCTCCGCCGTCTACCCGCGAAACCTCGTCCTCAACGCGGTCCATCAGGTGCTGGAAGGGCTTCGCATCCTGGTTGAGACCGGACATCCGGATGTGGACGGAGACCTTTTCAGCCTGGATCGGATCCTGGGGGAGGTGGAAAAAAACGCCCGCCGCCTGAGCGCCCCCAGCCTCAGGCCCCTCATCAACGCCACAGGTGTCGTCGTGCACACGAACCTGGGGCGTTCCCTCCTGGCGGAACCGGTCCTCGGGAAACTGGGTCCTGTAGCGGGCGGCTACAGCAATCTGGAGTATGATCTCGGCTTGGGCAAGAGGGGCAGCCGGTACAGCCATGTGGAGGGGATCCTGAAGGAGCTCACCTCTGCCGAGGCGGCCATGGTGGTGAACAACAACGCCGCCGCGGTCCTCGTGGCCCTGGACACCCTGGCCCGGGACCGCGAGGTCGTTGTCTCACGCGGACAATTGGTGGAGATCGGCGGGTCCTTCCGGATCCCCGACGTGATGCGCAGGAGCGGCGCCCGGATGATCGAAGTGGGCACCACCAACAAAACCCACATGAGAGACTACGAGGGTGTGATCGGTCCGGAGACCGGCCTGCTCCTGAAGGTGCACCAGAGCAACTTCCAGGTGGTGGGATTCACCCAGCAGGTGAACACGGTCGATCTGGTCAATCTGGGGAGGCGGTACAGCATCCCCGTCATGGAAGACCTGGGCAGCGGGTGCCTGGTGGATTTCTCCAAATACGGATGGACCCTAAAAGAGCCGACGGTCTCCGAGGTGCTGGCCCAGGGGGTGGACCTTGTGACCTTCAGCGGCGACAAGATGCTGGGGGGGCCCCAGGCGGGGATCATTCTGGGGAGGAAGAACCTGGTGGAGGCCATCCGCAGGAACCAGCTCAGCAGGGCGCTCCGGATCGACAAGCTCACCCTCGTGGCCCTGGAGCAAACCCTGCGCCTGTACCGCGACGAGCGGACCGCAGTCCGGGAGATCCCCACCCTCCGAATGATCCTTCAACCGTACCCGGAATTGAGGGCCAAGGCCAGGCGGCTCCTCCGGATGATCGGACGGCCCGACCACGGCAAGTTCACCCTTGAACTGGTGGACGGAAACTCCAAGGTGGGCGGGGGCGCGCTTCCCATGGCAGCCATGCCGAGCAGGCTCCTGTCCCTGATTCCCGGCGAGCTCTCGGTCCAAGCCATAGGGGAAAGGCTCAGGGCCTATGATCCGCCCATTATCGTCAGGCTGGAAAAGGATCGGGTGCTCCTGGACTTGCGGACCATCCAGGACGGGGAACTCAAAACCGTGGCTCAAGCGATCCGCAGCCTGGCTGTGACATGAATGTCTCTCACAGAGCTCTCAGAGAACACTGAGATCTCCGCGTTCTCTGCGGGCTCTAGCGTAAGCGGGCGAGAGATGAGTGCTGTTGATTACGCGCGACCGTAGTCGTCCTCGGCCCGCTCGATGTCGTCCTCTCCGAAATAGTCACCGGTCTGCACCTCGATGAAAACCGCATTGGACTTGCCGGGGTTTTTCACCCGGTGCCAGGCCCCGCGGGGAATGTCCACATGGTCGCCCTTCCGCAAAGGGATCTCCTCTTCGTTGCGGGTGACGACGGCCTCCCCTTCCACAAAAAACCAGTGCTCCGCCCTTTTTCGGTGCCTCTGCAGGCTCAGTCGCTGGCCCGGATAGACCACGATCCTCTTGACCTTGTGATCTTCCTCATCCGCCAGCACCCGAAAGTATCCCCACGGCCGGTGATCTTCGATCTGGTTCCCTGCCATTCCCTTCCCTCCGTGTAACACGATACCAGGCAAGGCATACGAAGTCCATTCGTTTCCCCGCCCCCAATCCAGAGTCAACGCGTTTGCCAAAGGATTTTTCCCGCAGACTCCGAAACCAAGGTATGGAGGCCTGTTGTCCTGCCTCACTCCGTCACGATGAGGTCAGTCCGTTGGGATAAGGGTTGCAGTGGAAGCGTGCCTGCGCTATCATGGCACTATTAACCGCAGTATCCATCCGCCTCTGTTTGGCGAAGCGTTCCTCCACGCAAGCGACGATTCCCCTTCGAAAATCGCTCAACGTCTTCACACTACGAAAAGGAGGGAAAGACGGGAATGAACGACTATTTCAAATGGGTCATGGACTGGCTGCTGACGAGCGGCTTGAGGGTAGTGCTCATAGTTGTCCTTACACTCATAGCCCTGAGAGTGGCCCGATTTGTGTCCACGCATGTCTTCGCTTTGTCCAAGAGGGGCAAAGATCAAGAGTTTCAAAAACGCGTGGACACCATCAGCTCGGTCATTCGCTACATCCTGGTGTTCGCAATTCTTGTGGTTGCCACGATCATGGTCATGGGCGAGTTGGGCATCCAAATCGGACCGGTTCTTGCCGCCGCCGGAATCGTCGGCCTGGCAGTAGGATTTGGGGCGCAAAACCTGGTGCAGGATGTGATCAGCGGGTTCTTTATTCTCCTGGAAGACCAGATCCGGGTCGGTGACGTGGTGGAAGTCGCCGGTAAAGGCGGATTGGTTGAAAGAATGACCCTCAGGATGGTGGTCCTGAGAGATCTTGCAGGCAATGTTCACTTTGTTCGAAACGGGCAAATCCAGGTGGTCACGAACATGACCAAGGAATACGGTCGATACGTGTTCGACATCGGGGTTGCTTACCGGGAGGATGTGGATGAAGTCATCGAAGTGATCAAGCAGGTGGACGAAGAACTGCGCGGGGACCCTGCATTTGGCGGTGATATCCTTGAACCCATCGAAATCCTGGGGCTGGATAAATTCGCGGATTCGGCCGTGATCATCAAGGCCCGCACAAAGACCAGGCCGGTTCGGCAATGGGCCGTCGGCCGGGAATTCAACAAAAGGCTGAAGAAGGCATTTGACGAAAAGAACATAGAGATTCCTTTCCCGCACCTTACGCTCTATCTTGGACAGGACAAACAGGGTTATTCCCCACCGCTCCATATTGCCGGGGGACAGGATCCTCGGAAGATCTGAGGCTTCAAGGGGACCCCGCGCCGGGAAGGCCGTCGGAGACCTGCTCGAAGTCTGCAGGAGGAGGCGTCGCATCAAAACCGATTCTGAAGATGGAAAAGATTCCGGATTGGCCCGTTTCAATCCGGAGCTGGCCAAACAGCAGGCTGCGCGGATCGCCGGAGCCGTTGGGGTTCCGGCCGCGGACGCCGAGATCCTGGCCGACTCGCTGGTGGATGCCGACATTCACGGCATCTCCACGCATGGGATCTCGCGCCTGAACATTTACGTGCGCCGCATCCAGAAGGGGCTGACGGACCCGAAGGCCGAGATCCGGGTGGATCGGGCCCGGGCCGCTGTGATCGCGGTCGATGCGGGGAACGGCCTGGGTCAGGTGCAGGCCTGGAAGGTGCTGGAGCGGCTGATTCCCATGGCCAGGGAGACCGGGGTTGCCGCGGCCTCGATCCGAAACTCCCAGCACTTCGGGGCCCTCTCCTACTACTGTGAGCGGGCTGCTCGCGAAGGCATGATCCTGATTGCGACAACGAACGCCGAGCCCTCGATGTCGCCGGGGGGCGCTTGCCAGGCCTACTTCGGCACCAACCCCATCGCCGCCTCCTTTCCCACGGGCAAAGGCTTCAACATCCGCGTGGATCTGGCCACTTCCCTGGTGGCGCGGGGGAACATCATCGCGGCCCAGAAAAAAGGGGCGTCCATTCCCCTGGGCTGGGCCCTGGACCCGGACGGCAACCCCACCACGGACGCGGGCCGTGCCCTGCTGGGCACCGTGCTCACCATGGCGGGCCACAAGGGCTACGCCCTGGCCATGATGGTGGAGATCTTCTCGAGTGTGCTCTCCGGCTCCGCGGTCGGCGCCTCCATCGGCTCCATGTACAAGGACATGGACCGCAAGCAGGATGTAGGCCACTTTTTCTGTCTCTTGGACATTGCCGCATTCATGGATGTGGAAGCCTTCAAGACCAGGGCCGACCGGATGATCGATGAGATCAAGGGGTGCCGGAAAAGGCCGGGCGTGGACGAAATCCTCATCCCCGGCGAACCCGCGCAGCGAAAGGCCCGGGTGAATCGCTTCCGGGGAATCCCCATCGGCGAGGAGACCCTCCGCGAGATCCGCACCCTCTGCGAGGAGTTGAAGGTGCCGTACATCCTGTGAGGGATTGGAACGCAGGCCTGGTGCAGGATGTGATCAGCGGGTTCTTTATTCTCCTGGAAGACCAGATCCGGGTTGGAGACGTGGTGGAAGTTGCCGGTAAAGGCGGTTTGGTTGAAAAAGTGATCCTCCGGGAGATCCGCACCCTCTGCGAGAAGTTGAAGGTCAGAAATGCAGACCTGCCCGAGACCTTGAGAAGGATCGAGCAATAAGAGGCCGGATTTCATGCCATTCGAAATGAACATTCCCCGGAGAACCCCCTTGCTCATTTCGGCTGGTAGACGTATCATTATCAAATCATTTTGGCCTGCTCAGCTCACTGTTAACCTTAAGAAAAGGAGGTCTGCCATGAAGGTGTCAGAGGCCACCGATCGTTTCCTTGCCTACCATGAGGCAAATTCGAAAAAAAACCACCACCCGCAACTATGACTTCCTGCTCTCCAAGTTCTGCGAGGACTTCGGCGACCGCGAACCCGAAACCCTAACCCAGGACGAAATCCTCTCGTTCTTGACCCAGGTGACCCAGGGAACCAAGCAGTCCACCAGGAAACTCAGATTCTCCCTCCTTCGGTGCTTCTTCAACTACATCAGAACCACTTTTGAGCAATCATTCCAGAACCCGTGCGATTCCCCTGTCCTGAGAAAGGCCTTCAAAGTGCCCAAACAGATTCAGTGGAAGATCGTGGACAAGGAAGTTGTGGATGAGATCATCTTCAGGAAACGGAATCCCCGGAACCGGCTCATCCTGGAACTCATGGCCAGGGGCGGGATGAGGATAGGGGAGGTCTTGAAACTCACCCCGGCAGATATCGGGGACAGGAGGCTCACCATCCATGAACCCAAGAGCGGTAAAGAGCAGGAGGTGGTATTCATCCCTCAGAAAGTGGCGGATAGGCTGAAGGAGTATGCCAGGGAGAAAGGGACTCCTGCCCACCAGAAGGTCTTTCACCTCACCTACGGGGGAGCGAGGCTGATGGTCAGAAGGTCAGGGAACATGGTCGGCATCCATTTGAGGCCCCATGATCTCCGGCGACACGCCGCCACATATGCCTCTCGATCAGGGACACCGATAGAAATCGTGAGCAAGGTGATCCTCCGGCACTCCAATCTGTCGACCCAGCGCTATCTTGGGAAGGTCAGCGAACCGGAAGCCCTGAGGTGGTATGAAAACCTCTATGGATGATTGCAGGAGAACGGGGGAAGATCGCCGAGGTCTCCTCCGGCTATTGTCGTCTACGGTTTGCTCGCAAAGTATTCACCCCAATTCTGGAAGGCGATTCTCTGTGCCCATTTCAACCCTGCTTGACAGTTCTCTACTATAGGTATAACATACCAATACATGAAGAAGGCTTCCCTTATCAGGCATGTAAAGGGTGTCGATGAACTGGGAAATATCATCGAAGTCAAGATGTGGGAGATGGGGGCGCCCACGGCTGACAAGCCATACGGCTACAAATACTCTCTGGTTTATGTCGTGAACGGGGTCCGGGTAATCGGATATGACAACGCGGAAGGCAGGGGAGATCACCGGCACTATCGGGAGACCGAGCGACCCTACCATTTCAAGAACCTTAGACAGCTTGTCGCGGATTTCTACGAGGATATTGAGAAATTCAAGCGAGGTGAGGAACCATGAAGGTCAGGAAAATCAAGGTAGGAATCAAGAGCGCGAAGTCCATACTGGACGATTTCGTAAAGACGGGAGAAGCTCTGGAGCGAGGGGAGAAAGTGAAGAAGGAAACAGGCACCTACTTCACGAGCCTTGAGGCCTTCAGGAAGGCCCTGACACCGAAACGAATGGAGCTTCTTCATATCGTCAAAACGGAGCAGCCCTCATCCATCAATGAACTGGCCCGAGTGGCCAAGCGGGACGTGAAGAATGTCGCCGATGACGTGAAGTACCTGGAGCGGATCGGGCTGATCGAGAAGAAGGAGACAAAGAGCAGGATCGCCCCGGTTGTCACGTATGAGAAGCTGATGCTAGAGATTTCAGTGTAGCTCT
>JAFGPH010000067.1 GCA_016926135.1 Deltaproteobacteria bacterium | reverse complement strand
TTCCCCGTCCGGAGAGGCTTTTTTCAGCGTGTCATCGGCTGGGTCAAGGCCGTGGATGGTCTGGACTTCGCCATAGAAAGGGGCAAGACCCTGGGGGTCGTGGGGGAGAGCGGGTGCGGCAAGACGACCGTCGGCAGGCTGGTGCTCAGGCTCCTGGAGCCGGATCAGGGGAGTATCGTCTACCGGGACCGGGATATCAGCCGGGCCCTGCCCGAGGAGATGAAGCCCCTCAGGAAGGAGATGCAGATCATTTTCCAGGATCCCTATGGGTCGCTCAATCCGCGGATGACCGTGGGGCAGACCCTGGAGGAGGGCCTCCGGATCCTCGGGGTTCAGGGCCGCGAGGATCGGCAGGCAAGGGTCGAGGGGCTCCTGGAGACCGTCGGCATTTCCCGGTCCGCGGCGGACCGCTACCCGCACGAGTTCAGCGGGGGCCAGCGCCAGAGAATCGGTGTGGCCAGGGCGCTCAGCGTGGAACCTTCCCTCATCGTGTGCGACGAGCCGGTCTCGGCCCTGGACGTCTCCATCCAGGCCCAGATCATCAACCTCCTCAAGGAACTTCAGGAACGGCTCGGGCTCAGCTACCTTTTCATCTCACACGACCTGAACGTGGTGGGATACATCAGCGACATGGTAGCCGTCATGTACCTCGGCCACATCATGGAATATGCACCGGCCCTGGAACTCTACGAGAGACCGCTGCATCCCTATACCCTGGCCCTGCTTTCGGCCATCCCCTCTAGGGACAGGGAGGGCTGGATCGAGGAGCGGCCCCTTTCCGGGGACGTGCCCAGCCCGTTCAATCCGCCGCCGGGCTGCAAATTCCAGGGGAGGTGTGCGCTCGTGGAAGAGAAGTGCCGCAAGGAGGAGATCGCCTTTTACCCGGTCGGTGAAAACCACCGGGTGCGGTGCTGGAAGGTGGCGTGAGGCTTTTTCGCTTGACAAGATAGGCTGTTTCGGTGAAATTCTACCCTTACTGGGGGATCGTTCAGCGGCAGGACGACGGGTTCTGGCCCCGTTAACGAGGGTTCGAATCCTTCTCCCCCAGCCATAAAGGTCCCATCGTCTAGCGGTCTAGGATATCGCCCTCTCACGGCGAAGACACGGGTTCGATTCCCGTTGGGACTGCCAAGCTTGAATCACGAGGCCGATCACGCATGGGTGACCGGCCTCGTGTGTTTCTATCCCGGTCAAGCCTCTTCGAGCCAGTTCTCTATTCTGAGCCCCTGAATGCGGGAAAAGTGCCGGGTGTTGGCTGTTACCAAGGTGTACCGGTTTGTCAAGGCACTGGAGGCGATGAGAACGTCCTCCAGACCTGGGCTCCGGCCTGCCTTTCGCATTTCCGCAAGAATGTCTCCAGCCACCAGTGCATCTCTTTCTGAAAAGGGTACCACCTGGACCCTGGAGATGATGTTGTCCTTCACCCTAAACCAAAACTCAGCTCGGTCGCTGCGGAGGGCGGCGCCGAACCTGAGTTCCATGATACAGATGCCGGAGGTGAAGAGGGTGTGAGAAGGCTGGGACCGCAGTCTGGAAAGGAGGTATGGGTTTGGACGCTTCTTGATCAGCTCGCTGAGGATATTGGTATCCAGGAGGTACATTATCGCGAGGGTCTCTTCTTGAGGACTCGGGGGGTGTGTTCAGACCGCTTCTCCACCATCTCTTCCATCACCCCGAAGAAGGGGTCGTCCTCCTCCAGCCAGCCGCTGGCATACCCCAGGTGCCGGTCCTTGTCTTCTGCCGAGGGAACCAGCCGGGCCATGGGTTTTCCCTTCTTGGTAATCAGTACCTGCTTCTTGCCATAGGCTACCTGCCCCAGCAGCTCAGAAAATCGCTTCTTGGCCTCAGCAACATTTACGGTCTCTTCCCACATGCCCGTGACCTCTCCCTGTCGATATGGTCATTATGACCTATTGGGGAAAAATGTCAAAGGATTTGAGGGGCGTTGTTGACTAAGTGGACTAAAGGCAAAGGGGTCTTCGTCAATTTGCAGAAAAGCTCTCAGTACTTAGGTCTTGCATCAGGCATTTGGCGACAGCCGATGTGGTGACCCCAAGCAGTCGGGCCGCCTCCCAAGGGCAAGCCCCTCTTGCATGAACTCCCGGTATGCCCTCAGCGCATCCCTTTCCTTCCTGCCAAACCAGGATAGGACGTATGCACGGTCCTGCCACCCATACCCCACTTCGCCCATCAGCATGGAATGGCCGCTCCAGCGATAGGTGTCCAGTTGATCCAATCCCTTGACTAGCCCCGCCCTGATGGGATTGAGGTGAATGTAGCGCACCAGTTCCCGGAAATATGCATCCTCCTCGCACATGATGGACTTGTAGCGGTTCTGGAAGAGATGACCATGGCGGCCATGGCGGCGGTTGTAGTCAATGGCATATCCTGTCAGCAAGCTTCTCGTGAAGGAGGGTAACCCAACGGGCCCGGTCCAAAGCAAAAGATGGGCGTGGTTGCCCATCAGCGACCAGGCGTAAATGATCATTCCCTTTGACACGGCTGCATCCCCCAGGCGGGCAAGGAATCTCCGCCTGTCTTTGGCATCGTCCACAATCCGGCATTTCTCGATTCCCCGCACCATCACATGGTGCAGCACGCCGGGGGCATCCAATCGAGCCTGTCCGGCATTGTCCGTGTCTGCCTCCTCCACTCATCTTCACCCTCACCGCACACTCCCACAAAAAGTCCATTTTTCAAGAATGTCCCCCGCTCCCAGACCTTAGAAGAGATTGACCAGAAGCCCAAATCCAGCATTCTTCATTTCCCCGGGGAAAGGTTCCCAAGTGTGTGATCCGCTACCTGTCCGTGCCTGTCGAACCGGAGTTCGGCCTTCTCCACTTGTGCAGACAGCCGAAACGAAGTAGTCTCCCTCCTTACAAAACTATTGTTCCACAACAGAGGAAACGGAGATTGTCGACGACTCTGATGGGTCAAAAACGGTTTCCCAGGAATACGCATGGAAGGGATCCATTCAGGGTGAGAAGAGCAGGCGGCTGATGATTCGAATTCCCCGGAACCCTGTTTCATTCGCGCGCTTTCTTGTATGGGCATGGGGCACGATCGCCGGTCTGGCCTTGGGACCGGCGATGGTGGCAGCGGATCAAAAGACTCCCTTCGCAAACGCCATGAGCTATCTCGACATCCCTACGGTTGACGGATCGGGCCAACAGACCCATCCGGCTGTTCAGTACTTTCCGGAAGGGTGGAAGGGCTACAGGTACTGGATGGCCATGACCCCATACAAGGACAGCAGAGAGGCGTTGGAGAACCCCAGTGTGGTGGCTTCCAATGACAACATGCGGTGGGAGGTACCCCGAGGATCATCCAATCCCCTGGTTCCACGGGAGGCCGTGGGACACAATTGTGATCCGGACCTTCTGTTTCATCCCAGAACAAAGCAACTCTGGCTGACCTATATCTATTCGAATGACAGATCTGCCTCGTTCCTGAATTGTCTGAAATCGAGTGACGGGGTGCATTGGAGCGAAACGGACCTTTTGTTTTCCGCGCGGCCGGTGTATTCCCTGTTGAGCCAGTCCCTGTTGTACAGTCCTTCCGACGACAAGTTTTGTATGTGGTACGTCAATGCGGGGAACAAGGGCTGGAACGGCCAGGACAACACCATCGAATTCCGCCTTTCTTCCGATGGCATCCGTTGGTCTGCGCCGGAAAGGGTCCGTTTTGTTCAACCGGGCTACCTGCCGTGGCATATCCAGGTCACCTACGTGGGTTCCAAGAAGGAGTACTGGATGATTGCCGCCTGCTATCCGGCCGGCAAAAACTGCTTCTCCTGTACCCTGTTTTTTGCGAAATCGAAGGACAGGCTCAACTGGGTTACGTATGGGCGTCCCATCCTGAATGCCGGGCGTCATGGGTCATGGGACGGGGGGAATCTGTACCGTTCCGCTCTTCTGCACGATTCGGGCAACAACAGGATTCGGATGTGGTATTCCGCATCTAGAACGGCTACGCGCAAGGCGGAGTGGCACATCGGATACACCGAACGGAATTATGACGAATTTATTCGTGTGCTCAAGGGCATCATATGACCCGCCGACACTCCTTCGTCCCCATAAGGACGAGACGGCAGCCCTCGCCCACGGGCAGGTCAGGTCTCTATTTCTTTGATATCACTTGATCGCAGCAATTGCTTGAAAAGGGGGTTATAGGATGCCCCCTCCTGACATGTCACGAGCATGATCAAATGCTCACAAAATCCCTTCGATCATAGCCGCATCGCCTGTCCATACCCCTGCGTCGGTCAGGGAAAAATGGAAGCACGATGCCGTCCTTCCCCTGCTCGGAGGCCCTGCGGTCGATGCCGCATTTCCGTCTCTCGTCGGCGGACCTCCGGTCCTGGGATTCTCTCCTGTTGAAAGAAGCTCCCTCGGCGCCCCCGTTGTTGTTCAGTACGGCACGCCTGCCGAAAATCTCAAGAATGACAAGAGGTTTCCTTCTGACTATCTGCGTGGCAATCCCTCCCCAAGGTGTACCGAAAATTTCATGACAGAAACGGGTCAAGATTGAATTAAACTCTGCAAATACCATGCCTTAATCAAGAGTGAGGAGGCCTCAAAATATATTGAAATAACGTCATAAATTTAGGCTCTGCCGGCCGTTTGCCCTGATGTGTGTAGGAAATTACCCATAAGCGGGTAATCTCTTGCCAACTAATGGCAAAAATCTACACACTCTCCCGGTTCCCGGTACCCAATGCTGCCTCGGTCCCATAACCGAATTCGAAGCCCATCGTTCAAGGCTGGAGGATCGCTTCGCTTGAGGTTGGAGGCAAGAAGTCTTTTGCCTCAAGCCTCCCTCCTCCAACCTCCAACATGTTTTATCTCCCCGATTCCTTCCTGAGCCTCTCCGCCTGCCGGGACACGCGGGGCCCCCATAGGGGATCGTTTCCGAGATAGCGGAGGGCGAGCCGGTTGAATTCCTTCGCCTGGCGAAGGTCCTTCTTCATCATCCAGGCCTCAGACAGATAGTAGAAGTTCGGGCCATGCGTGGGGTTGAGGTTCACCGCCCGCTCCAGGGTTCGGATCGCCTCGTCAGGTTTCCCATTCTCCAGCAGAATCCGGGCCTCTTCCGTGAGGTGGCGTGAGGCCACCTGGCGAGGGGAAGGAGCCGGCGGGGGCTCTGCGCGCTTCGGTGCAGGAGCCGGCGCCGGGGTTGGCGGTGGCGGAAAAGGCACCGGGGCTGGTGCGGGAGCCGGTTCCCTGGATGGAGGAGTGGAAGGCTCAGGCCGGTGAGGAGGACGGGCATCCGGCACCGCGGCACAGGAGGAAAACGCCGCGAGACCGGCAAGAAGAAGCATCGCCGGGAGAAACCTCAGAGAAGTCCCGCCCCCCTTCCGAGAACTACCGGGATCCGGGCTTCTAGCGCCACCTGAAGAACTCTTTGACATCCTTGATCACCTCCATCACCTGCTCTTTGAACCCGGGGGCTTCCCGAACGCCGTGGAGCGGGCAGGGGCCCTTGGGCCTGTTCTCGGCGAGGAAATACTCCTGCACGGGCGCCGGACAGCGGCCCGGCAGGGCCGTGCCTCCGCTCAGCGGACAGACCGTCTCGCTGACCACGCCCGGAGGGACCTGAAACCATTCGCCTGAGATGTGCTGGGGAATCGCCTTCAGGAGGTCTGCGAAGACGGGCAGGGCTGCGGCCGACCCCGAGGCCCGGATCGGTGCGCCGTCATCAAAGCCCACCCACACGAGGGCCAGGATATCCGGGGTGTAACCCACAAACCAGGCGTCTCTGAAATCGTTGGTTGTGCCTGTCTTGCCCGCCACCGGAAAAGAGACCCCCATGCCCCTGAGGGAGCGGGCCGTGCCGCTCTCGACCACGCTCCTCAGCATGGAACTCATGAGAAACGCCTTCTGCTCCGTCGTCGCCTTCCGCACTGCCAGGTGCCTCCGATCGAGGATCTTCCCGGCTTCGTCCGTCACCTCCTTGAGCGACAGGGGTTCAGGCAGAACCCCGTCTGCTGCAAAGGCACAGTACGCCCGGGCCAGTTCCAGGGGAATCACCTCGGCCGAACCCAGGCTGATCGATGGGTAAGGAGGGAGGGGAGTGGAAAAACCGAAGGAAGGCACGGTCTGTACGATTCGATCCACGCCGATCCTTTCGGTGAGATCGGCCGTGGCTCGATTGACGGACTTTGCCAGTGCCATTCTCAGGCTCAACCGCGCCTCGGGGATTTCGGAGTAGTTCTCGGGCCTCCATTCCCGGTCTCCGATGCGGTATACCTTGTCCTCGTTGGAGAGCAGGTCGGCCGGCGTGAAATCGTCCAGGGCCGCATGGAACACAAAGGGCTTGAAGGCGCTCCCGGGCTGGCGGCGGGCCTGGGTGATGCGGTTGAACTGGCTTTCCCCGTAGTCGCGGCCTCCCACCATGGCAAGCACATATCCCGTCTTGGGCTGCAGCACCACCAGGGCGGCCTGGAGCTTTTTACCCGGCTCCCGGCGGCGGAGCCCGGGATGGGCCTTTTCCAGGCGCGCGATCCCCTTTCGAAGGGCCTGTTCGGCCGCCTCCTGCACCTCCGGGTCCAGGGTGGTGTGGATGGAGAGTCCGAGTGCCGTGAGGGCTTCCGCCGGATACAGGTCCCGGAGCTGCTGCGCGAGATAGTCCATGAAGTAGGGAGCGCGCCTGGCATAGGTTTCGTACTCGGCGGTTTTCATGGGCCGGGCAAGGGCCGTTTCGAGGTCCGGCCCGGAAAGCCAGCCACGCTCGGCCATGCCTCGCAGCACCCCGTTCCTTCGCCCCAGGCTGCGCTCCCTGCTCACAAAGGGAGAATAGTGATTCGGGGCCTTGATGAGCCCCGCGATCGTGGCCGCTTCGGCAGGGCTCAGGTCTTCCACGGGCTTCCCGAAGTAGAAGAACGATGCCTCTCCGATCCCGTTCACGGAAACCGACCCCTTGCTGCCCAGGTAGATCTCGTTCAGGTAGATCTCCAGGATTTCCCGTTTGGAGTAGCTCGCCTCCATGAGGAGGGCGATGGGAATCTCCCTGAGTTTCCGGGAGAGACTTCTCTCCGGTGTGAGAAAATAGTTCTTTGCGAGCTGCTGGGTGATGGTGGATCCCCCTTCCCGGATCGATCCGCGGCGCAGGTTGCTCAGGAGCGCCCGGAGGATTCCCAGAAGGTCCATGCCGGGGTGCTGGAAGAAGCGCGCATCCTCTGCGGCCAGCACTGCGTGGATGACATGCTCCGGGACCTGGTCGATCGAGACCAGCCTTCGCTCCTCCCGTTCCGCACCGAAGAAGCGCATGAGCTCTTCAGGCTCCAGTTCCAGCAGGGACAGAGGTTCGCCCGTGTCCAGACGGGTGAGGGACTCGATCCGGTTTTTGCCGAACACGACCTTGACCGGGAACCCTTCCCGCGCGCGGCCGGGGGTTCGGAGGTCCCGCACAAAGATCTCCAGTCCGGAGGGCCCGGAGCGCATCTCGCCCCTTGCTGCGGGTTTCTGCGACACCTTTCTGTATCTGAGGCGGCCGAGCTTGGCCTCCAGGCGATTTCGCGGAAACGCGATCCCCGGATAAAGCAGGGTGGTATCCGAAAAGGCCTTGGAGGGTACG
>JAFGPH010000444.1 GCA_016926135.1 Deltaproteobacteria bacterium | reverse complement strand
GGTGGGGGAAAACCGGAACCTCCTGTCGCCGGGGGAGTGCCTGCACTTCGACTCTTCCATCGTTCACAAGCTCAGGAACATCAGCGATGAGAGGGCGGAGTTGCTGGTTGTGCTGTATACGCCGTAGGGGAGGGCAGGGATGTCCTTTGATCTGACCGAGGAGCACAGGATGATTCGTGCCATGGTGAGGGATTTTGCCAGGGCCGAGGTGCTGCCTGGGGCTGCGGAGCGTGACCGGAGCGGTGCGTTTCCCAGAGAGATCCTGAGCAAAATGGGGGAGCTCGGTCTCATGGGCATGAATGTCCCGCCCGAATACAACGGCTCGGGCGTGGACACCGTCAGCTACTCCCTGGCCCTGCAGGAAATCGCCTATTGCTGCGCCTCCACGGCGGTGATCATGTCGGTCCACAACTCCGTGGCCTGCGGCCCCATCTTCCTCTTCGGATCCGATTACCTGAAGGAAACCTACCTCAAACCCCTTGCAGCGGGAAAGAAGATCGGCTCCTTCGCCATCACCGAGCCCGACGCGGGTTCGGACATCGCGGCCCAGAGAACCAGGGCGGTGCGAAAGGGGGATGCCTATGTTCTGAACGGCGCCAAGATCTTCATCACGACAGGGAGAAACTCGGATGCCACCGTGGTGACCGCCTACACGGACCGCGGCAGGAAACATCGGGGCATCAGTGCATTTGTGGTGGAGAAAGGGACTCCGGGCTTTTCGGTGGGGAAGGTGGAAGAAAAGATGGGCCTGCGCTCCTCCGACACCGTGGAACTTCTCTTCGAGGACTGCCGCGTGCCTGCCCGGAATCTTCTGGGGAACGAGGGGGATGGTTTCATCATCGCGATGACTTCTCTCGACGGGGGGCGTATCGGCATCGCCTCCCAGTCCGTGGGGCTGGCCCAGGCGTGCCTGGACGCTGCGGTGAGTTATGCCCGGGAGAGGTCCCAGTTCAACAAGTCCATCTCTCAGTTTCAGGGGATTCGATGGATGATTGCAGACATGGCGACTCAGATCGCTGCGGCGCGACTGCTCACCTTTCATGCCGCAGCCATGAAGGATCGGGGAGAGAACTTCACCATGGCCGCCTCCATGGCCAAGGTTTTTGCCTCGGAGATGGCCAACAGGATCGCCTATCAGGCACTTCAAATTCACGGCGGATACGGTTACATGAAGGATTTCCCGGTGGAGCGGTACTATCGGGATGCGAGGGTGTTCACCCTGTATGAGGGAACCTCCGAGATCCAGCGAAAGGTGATTGCCGATCACGTCATGGGAAGACAGGGGTGAATGGGGCCTCTGTTCGACATCTATCGCGAAATCATTCCCGATTTCCCCTCTTTCCTGGAAAGCCTGCATGCACCCCTTCCCACGCATCTTCGGGTGAACCGGATCAAGATCCCGCCCTCCGACCTCATCCGGATTCTCAAAGAAAAAGGCATCGAACTGAAGAGAAGCCTGCGCTCGGATGAAGACCTGCTGCTGGCGCCTTCCCTGGACTCCCCGGGAAACCTGATGGAGTACTCCCTGGGATACTATCACCCCCAGGCCCTCACCTCCTGCCTGGCTTCCCTCCTCCTGGGGGTGAAACCGGGCTCTCTGGTGCTGGACCTCTGCGCTTCGCCGGGCGGAAAGACGTCCCACCTCGCCCGGTTGATGCATAACACGGGACTGATCGTGGCCAACGAGCTCTACATCCGGCGACACATTCCGCTGTCTCACACTCTGGGAAGACTGGGGGTGCTGAACACGGTCATCACCGCGTACCCGGCCCAGGAGTTCCCGCTCCGGCAGCGGTTCGATTTCATCCTGGCGGATGTGCCCTGCTCGGGGGAGGGGAGATTCCGTTGGAGCAAGGGCTCTTCCCGCTACGAAGAGAAGAAGGCGCGGTCCCGGCTCTATGCGCTTCAGAAAAGGGCCATCCTGCGGGCCTTCGATCTGCTGAAGGAGCACGCAGTGATGGTTTACGCGACCTGCACGTACAACCCGGATGAGAACGAAGCGGTTGTCGATTTCCTTTTGTCCCGGAGGGATGCGGAGGTGCTTCCCTTTGATTTCGGGCTTCGTTCCGAGCCCGGCCTGGCAGCGTGGGAGGGAAAGGTCTATGACAGAGGCGTTCAAAGGGCAATGCGGTTCTACCCGCACAGGGTCGATTCGGTCGGATTCTTCATGGCCAGGGTCGGCAAAAGATGAGGATCGGCAAAGGATCCTTTCGTACCTGGAGGATCGATTCGGCATCCCGGCAACGGCCTTCGACGATTACCTGATGCTGGAGAAAAGCCGAAGCTGGTGGCTTTTGAAAAGATCCCCTCACCTGGATTCCATGCCTTTCTACAAGGTGTTTGCCTGCGGGATGAAAAGTTTCCAGCGGGTGGGGGAATACACCAAACCCACTACACGGATGATCCAGGTCTTTGGCGCTTTGGCGACAAAGGGGGTCATTCACCTGGGCAGGGGACAGTTGCAGAGTATGCTGGATGGGAAAGAGCTGCTTCCGGACCCTGTTCCTGAAGACGGTTATGTGATCCTCACCCTGCAGGGTCATGCGCTGGGTCTCGGACTCTCGATCCGTGGCCGGGTGCGACTGCAGATCCGAAAGAGCGACCTGAAATCCTTCTCCTCCCGGGCGCACGGCTGAGTCCCTCAATCCTTTTCAGCCTGAACCTGGAAAACTCCACCCGGTAGGGAATCCCCGCCAAGCCGAATGGATGCGGCTCCCTGAACGTGCGACCCGCCTCGCACCCCCTGATGAACAGCCCCCTTCCGGAAGCCTCTCAATGAGCGTGCTCCGCCACTTCGGCAGGAAATTCTATACTGTATAAAAATTGTGGTGAACAGTATAATTCAATTATACAGTACAACATTTCTGTTGACATTTCATTATGCTGCTTTTACAGTGAAAAACATTTTCGGCCATCCTGTCTAAAGTGTCCAGAACAATGTGATGTAAACAGTTTAAATATCGAAGAATTTCCCCCGGTACCATGGACCCTGAATCGCCCGCCCGGGATGATCTCATAAGCAGCAAGGAGATACTGCGTCGAAGCGGTATCTCCAGGGCCACCCTTAACAACTACATCAAAGCCGGCATTCTGCCCAAGCCTGTTGTCCGAAAACCACAGGAGGACTCGACCTCGACCAAAAAAATAGGCTTTTTCCCTCAGTCCAGCCTGGATCGCATCGAATGGGTTCAGCGGATGAAAAGGGAGGGAAAGAGCATGGATTTCATCACCGCCACCCTTTTACAGGAAAAAAAAGGCGCTCTCCCCGAAGACACATCGTTTGCAGTCGGGCCGGAGATGCGGGCGGTTCCCCGGGAGGGGGCAAGGTCTCCTCTTCCTCACGGCGGCCGGTTGCGGTTGACCGTGGACGAGATCTCTTTTCCTTCCTACATGCTCAACTACGAATTCGAACTCATCTGGATCAATCGAGAGGGTGAACAGAGACTCTTCAAGGGAACCCTCAAGCAGGAGGATCTGGCGGCGCCTCAGAGCATCTTCAAACTTCTCTTCAATTGGGAGTTCCACAGCTATGTGGCGAATTGGAGGAGCCTTCTCATGCTGCACATGGCCTATGCAAAGGTCGTGAAACTCAGTAAAACGTGGATAGCGGGGATGTACAGGGGGATTTCCCAGAGTGAAATCAGTGTGCTGGAAGATGTTTATGACCAGGTTTCAGCAGTCGGAAACCAGACGCTCAAGAAGAGCTATGTGAGCCTGCTCACGGGGGATGGGGTGAGTGAATCCTTCAAGGTGACAAGCGTGTTTTTCAGGGAAGGTGTTTTGTTCGTGTATGTGCCGCTTGAATTGAAATAGTCCCAAAGCTTGGTTTGAACCAATGCACATAAGCATTTGCGTTTTTGCCCTTTTTTATGTGCAAAGAAACGGGATTTCGGCCGAGGTGATTCTGCGTAAGATGTCAGGGATTAAAGCGGAACTTGAAGATTGGGAAATGATTTCATGGACCGGCCGCTTGGCATGGATCTTGTTTTCTGTAAACAGGGAGCGGCAAGAGGCTTCATCCTAAAACTCAAGACTGTTTTCCGGGGGAGAGAAAGATGGACACAACCGAGTCGGCTCACGTTTACGAACAAAGATTGGATTCTTTTAAACAACTGCCCGACAGAGAGAGGTGGCTCCCTCCCTGGCTCTTTCAACATCATGAGCTTACGCGCGCTCTCGAAAAAGCTCAAAAAGTAAATCAGAAAGATCTTACAAATATATTGAATCACATACATTTTATAAATGGAAACGTGCTTTTTCTGCTCAAAGATCCCCGATTCGAAGAAGGCGTTCTGATGATGGCGCGTCCCGAGCCGTGTTTCGGCCCGAACCTTTGCTGTTCTTGGGAACCCGGGCAGAGAACGGATTTGTCTCTTGCGAGGTACCAGTTTCTCTATCTGGTCATCGATGACGGACGGTCCATGATCCTGGTGCCGGGGGAGGCTGAGGAGATCCACGACAACGGGGTGAGGATCAGGCTCCCCGAAACCGGTTATGCCGTGGGACGCAGAGTGGCCCGAAGGTATCTGTGCCGGGATGTGGATGCGGACCTGAGCCAGAGCGGTTTTCTGGCCACGGGCCGCCTGATGGATTTCAGTCCCGTGGCTTTCAGGCTGCAATTGAGATCCGATCCGTCTTGCTCGTTCCGCTGGTTCAATGCGGGCGAGCCCTTCACCATTCGACTCCGTCACGACGGGAAAATGATTTTTGCGGGTTCGTGCACGTGTGTGCGGAACGGAGGCGGAGACCTGGATCAGGAAGTGGTGGTGAACCCTGCCTTCGGGGTGGTGAGACGATTCAAAAAAAAGCAGATCCGCAACACACGTCTGAAGCTTGTGCCTTCCCCCACGCTCACGTTTCTCCATCCCCTTCTGGGGAAAAAGGTGCAGATGGAGGTGCAGAACATCTCCACGTCGGGATTTTCCGTTTACGAGCATGGGGAGGAAAGGCTTCTTGTGCCGGGCATGATCATCCCGGAGATGACCGTAAATTTCGCGGGGACCTTTCGGATCCAGTGTTCCGCGCAGGTCATCTATCTCGCCGCAGATGAGTCCGGGGAAGGCGTTCGCTACGGCCTTGCAGTCCTGGACATGGATATCGAGGCATACAGTCGACTCACCCACATCCTGACCAACGCGCTTGACCCCCACGCATACATTTCGAGCGAAGTAGACATGGATGCCCTGTGGGAGTTTTTCTTCACGACGGGATTCCTTTACCCCAAGAAATATCGTCTGATTCAGCCTCATCGGGAGGAGTTCAAGAAGACCTATGAGAAGCTGTATTTGGAAGGCCCTGAAATCGCAAGGCATTTCACGTATCAAAAAAACGGGCGGATCTTCGGGCACATTTCCATGGTGCGAGCCTACGAGCGGACGTGGATGATCCATCACCATGCGGCAAACGCCATGGAGAGCCGTCGGACCGGATTCATGGTGCTGAAGCAGATCATGCATTATCTCAACGACATGTACCGCCTGCCCTCGGCAAAAATCGACTATGTGATCTGCTACTTCCGGCCCGAAAACAAATTTCCGGACAGGGTCTTCGGCGGGTTCTCGAGGGAACTCGATAGCCCCAGGGGATGCTCCATGGACCTCTTTCCTTACCTGCCCCACACCCGACACTCGGTCCGCAGCCAGTTATCCGACGGATGGTCCTTGAAGGAATGCGAACCCCGGCACCTCTGGGAACTCGGCCGATCCTACAGTCAACAGTCGGGAGGGCTGCTCATCGACGCCCTAGGTCTTGGGAAGGCAGGGGAACACCCGAGTGATGAAAACCTGAAAAAGCTTTACGCAAACCTCGGCTTTAAACGCTCCTGGAAGCTCTATTCCCTGCTCCATGAGGGCAATCTCCATGCCGTCCTCATCGTCAACCAGTCTGATCTGGGCTTCAATCTTTCGGAGCTTCTGAACGGGATCACGATCCTCGTCACCCGGCCTGAGGGGCTCCCCTGGAGCGTGCTCTCCGTAGCCATCTCCATTCTGGCAGGGGACTACAAAGCGGAGCGAATTCCGGTCCTGTTCTTTCCCGCCGGATATGTGCAGAAAATGGGCATCCCCTACGAAAAGCAATACCAACTCTGGATCCTGAACGTGCAGTACGGCAACGAGTACCTGGAATACATGCAAAAGAGGTTCAGGATCAGCTACGGTCCTTGAATTGGCCCTGCCCGGCGTATCAACCGCTCCGCCCACCCTGAATCGCTGGAAATGAGATTGACATCACGGAAGGGTTGCCGGTAGAAGGGACCGGGGAACCCGTCCCTGCGGAAGGCGGCGGGTAAAGAGGCCTGAAAGCATTCGAGAAGCCCTGCGCAAGATCCCCACGCAGGGAAAGGGGCCGGAAGGCAGAAGATGAGAATCGTTCTGATCAATGTATCCAGTACGCTCACCTCCGACGGCTGCCGCCTCATTGCGGCTTTGCTGAAACGGGCCGGTCACTCGGTGAAGAGCGTTTTCATGGCCCGCTCGGAACCCCACATCTACGCCGAGGCGGAACTGGAACCCCTTGACGACATCCTGAAGCAGAGCGACCTGGTCATGATCGGGGTGTACAGCAGTTACGCGATTCGCGCCGTTCATGTGACCGCCTTCGTCCGGAAACGTCACCCCGGGT
>JAFGPH010000443.1 GCA_016926135.1 Deltaproteobacteria bacterium | reverse complement strand
CACGGGACCCGGTTCTGCATTTTCCACAAGCAGCCCCAGGCAGCGACACCTGTTGCGCGCACCAGTCCTCTCCCTGCAACGGCAAAAACTTCGACACGACGTCGCAGCGACGAGGGATGAAGGGAAACGCGGGAGATGGGCGTTTTTGAGCAACCTGCTAAGCGAGGGCCGCGTCCAAGGGGCCGAATACGGGAATTCTCACGCTGTCCTGACGGCATTCCTGAGGGCTGTTGAAGGTGACCTCCTTCCAGCAGTCTTTGTGGGCCATGAGGTTCTTCAGAACGGACTGATTCAAGGAATGACCCGACTTGTTCACGACAAAATGACCGATGATGGGGCAACCGAGGATAGCCAGGTCCCCTATGAAATCCAGGATCTTGTGTCTCACAAACTCGTCCTTGTACCTCAAGCCGTCCTCATTGAGCACGCGAAAATCGTCAAGGACAAGGGCATTGTCCAGGGAGCCTCCAATGGCAAGACCGTGTTCCCTGAGGGTCTGTATGTCCTTGAGGAATCCGAAGGTCCTGGCCCGGCTGATCTCCTGAATGAAGTCCCGCCCCGAGAAGTGCAGTTCGTATTGCTGGTTCTTCAGCAGTGGGTGAGAAAAATCAATGGTATAGGAGATCTTGAGTTCCTTGGATGGATGGAGGGATACGGACCTGCCTGATTCACGGACTTCGAGAGACTTCCGAATAACGATGAATTTCTTGGGGCTCCTCTGTTCAGAGACCCCCGCGCTCCTCAAGAGAAACACGAAGGGCGCCGCGCTACCGTCCATGATCGGGACTTCGGGTCCATCCACTTCCACCCGGGCGTTGTCGATACCCAACCCGAAAAGGGCGGCCATCAGGTGCTCCACGGTGGAGACCCTGAATCCATTGTAACCGACGGTGGTGGAAAGATGAGTTTCTACCACGTTTTCGAAGGAAGCCCTTACCGAGGAGCGGGCCGCCAGATCACTTCTGATGAATCTGATGCCGTAATCGGGTGGGGCGGGTCTTATGGTCAGCGAGACCTTTTGTCCAGAGTGAAGGCCTATGCCTGTGCAGTTTACTTCGTGACCTATTGTGCGCTGTCTGTAGTCCAATCTTCATCCCCTTTCGTGGGCGCTCCAAATGGGCACCTGATCATCGTACCCACCTATAGCAATGTGTATGCCAGGGAGAGAAAGGGCCGCAAAAAAGCCTTCCAATTAATATAACATTTTGATATTAATGGTATAAAAATAAAGCCTGCGGTTCTGGTCACCATCAAGAAATCGAGGGGGCTTTGCTAGATGTTGCAAAAAAACCACACCTCCCGCACGCAAAAGGTACAACGAGGTGCCGCAGCCTTTTTGTGCTTGCCTTTGCCCTCCGCCGTGGTACCATTCCTCCAGATATGATGATCTCGTGCGAAGTCCCGTTCACCCTTCGATACCTCAAGGCGAACCCATCTTGTTGACCGTAAGGTATTGATTTTCAGTTCAATTTTGGGCCTGACCTGAGGTATCTAAGGATATCGAACCATGAACGGATTGACGGTGAGGGACTTTTACGAGTCCGTCAGTACTGACTCCGTTTGCCCTGAGGTATCGAAAAGGGGTGCACGTGGAACCCATCCGGGTTGTCCGACCGCCTCCGTGGGGCGCTTTTTGGCATGGCTCGCATATGAACAGGATACTCGTATTGGGGCTGGTACTTTTCACGGCGACCCTATGCGGTTGCTACCCGGCCCTTCAAAAAGAGGCCATCAGGCCTGCGGATGCCCTGGTTCGTGTCCGGTACTTCCAGCCCGCCTTCCGGGACGACATGCATGCCTCCTCTCTTGCCACGGCAATCCAGCGAAACATGGAGTACTTGAGCCGGCTGGATCCCGAGCTCATCTTCGACTATGGGGGCGACAGGTTCACCTGCAGGCACGTTCTCGAAAGCCAGCAGGCCTTCCTGGATCTGATCACCCGTTCGACGGATCCGGAGGAAATCCAGCAGGCCATTGGAAAGAGGTTTCTCGTCTACAAGGCCAGGGGGCGACCAGGGAACACCTCCGTCCTTTTCACGGGATATTTTGAACCCACCTTCGAAGCCAGCCAGGCCCCGGACGAGACGTACCAATACCCCATCTACAGAAGGCCGGACGACCTCGTAAGGGTGGACCTTTCTCCCTTCCGGGAAGACCTCAAGGGGCACACCCTCATCGCGAGAATCGACGGCAAGCAGGTCCTTCCCTACTACTCCCGAAGGCAGATCGACGGAGAAAGGGTTCTGGCCGGTCGGGGCCTGGAACTGGCATGGCTGAGAGACCCTCTGGATGTTGCTTTTCTTCAGATCCAGGGCTCCGGTCGGCTGAGGCTCCGGGACGGCAGCATCATGAGGGTGGGGTATGAGATCTCCAACGGCCGGGCCTACCAGAGTATCGGCAGGCACATGATTGAGAAGGGATTCCTCACCCGGGAAGAGATGTCCATGCAGGCCATCCGTCGCTACCTCACCGGCCATCCCCAGATCCGGGAAGAGGTGCTCCACCAGAACCCCTCCTACGTGTTTTTTCGCCCCGCCACGGGCGGTCCGTTCGGCAACATCAACGTTGCGTTGACACCGGGGCGATCCCTCGCCCTCGACACCAGGCTCTTCCCCAAGGGTGCCCTCTGCTTTGTCCGCTCCAGCAAGCCGGTTCTGAACTCGGGAAACGAAATTGCCGGATGGACCGATTTCTCCCGTTTTGTGGTGAACCAGGATACAGGGGGTGCCATCAAGGGGGCAGGGCGGGCGGATCTCTTCTGGGGAAATGATCCCTACGCCGAGACGGCGGCAGGGCACATGAAGCACGAGGGCGAACTCTACATCCTGGTGAAGAAACCGTGAAGATGTGTATCTTCCCGTGGAGCGTTCTGAGACTTTGGACGCTGCCCTCGATCTTGAAGACATTTACCATTACATCGCTATCCACGATACACCGGGGAAATAGGAGCGGGTGATCGAGAGAATCGAAAAGGCGTTCAGCTGTCTATCGGGATTTCCTGAGCGCGGAGTGCACCCGAAAGAACTGCTGGCCCTGGAAATTCGTGAGTACCGCGAGATCTTTTTCAAACCCTGCCTCATGATCTACCGGGCCTGAAGGATCATTTGGGT
>JAFGPH010000442.1 GCA_016926135.1 Deltaproteobacteria bacterium | reverse complement strand
CTTTCCCGGGAAAGCTCTTCGCTCAGCACCTTTCGAACGATCGCCGAATCGTCAACGACCAAGACCTTGACATTCGTGTCCATAGTTCCCTATTCCTTGACCACCAGTTCCAACCCCAGGCAGTTGTCGATCGTCTGGACCAGGATGAAGATGCCCTCTTCCGACCCCGGGGACCCTTTTCCCCCCGCAAAGGGCTCCAGAATCTCCGGGATGGCGAGGTCGAAGATGGCCTGGTCGTCGAGAATGGAGAAGGTATTGCCCGCGATCATGTTGACGATCTCCTTCATCGTGTCGGAGACATGAGCGGCCGTGACCTTTCCCGGGTCCTCTCCCAGAAAACTGGCCGCCAGGGAGGCGGTCAACCCCTCGGGACTGAAAAACACGAAGTGCCCGGAAAAGGGACCGCTGAAACCCAACCGTGTTGCCAGAATTTTCCCGCTTCCACTTCCCGGCAGGTCTTCCTTGCTCCCCCTGGCCGGAAAATCCACGGGCAGGAAGAACATCTTCTCAAGGACTTCAGAAATCGAGCGTTTCATCGCCGACAGGAGCACTTCCTTCTCCATATTCCGTTTCCCCCATGATGCGGCTGAGTTTGTTTCGAATCTCCTCGGGAGTGAAGGGCTTCCTGATGTAGTCCGCAGCCCCCTTGTCCATGAACTCCTTCACCCGTTGCTGGCTCCCCTCGGTGCTGATCACCACCACGGGAATGGTTTTGAGAATCTCATCCGCCTTCATCAGGGTGATCAGCTCCAGGCCGTTCATGTCGGGCATGTTGTAATCGGTGAGCACCAGATCCAGCCATTCCTGCTTCAGGATGCCGAGGGCCTCCCTGCCGTTGCCGGCATCGAAAAACCTGCCCACGTTAAAACCCGACGCCGTGACGGTTTTCTTGATGACGGCCCTCATCGGAAGAGAATCGTCTACAATGAGCACGTTGTATGCCATATCCCTTCACTCCCTTTCTCTCTATGCCGCATTGATCAGCTCCTCAACCTGGTGAAGCCTTTCTCCAAAACCCGCCATGATCTCCTGAAAATCCCGGTCGGAAAAACCAAGGCGTTCCACCACCTCCCTGCGAAACCGATAGGCAAGACCGTCGCAGCCGACCCCGATTCCCATCATCATGCAGAGCATGTCCGCCAGGTACACGGTGCAGGTCTCCGAATCATAAGAGACCGATTCGTCCGGCAGGTGGTGATTTCGTATGATCTCCACCATCTGGGGACTGAATCCCCACTTCTCGGCCGCCAACCCGCCCAGTTCGGCGTGATCGATGCCGATCACGGCCTTTTCCGCCTCCCGGAAGCTGTAATCGTGTTGGGAGACAAGGAACTGGATCTTCTGGAAAGAGTCCGCCACGTACTGATTCAGTACCACCTTGCCGATGTCCTTGAGGAGCGCGGCAGTGAAGACAAGGTGACTGCCCTGCAAACCCTGCTTCTCCGCCAGGTCACGGGCGATCAGGGCCGAGGCAACGGAATACCTCCAGAGTTCGCCCTCCTCCAGTTCGTACCCCTCCTGCCTTCTCTTGAGGTTCTCCGCTCCACCGCTTATCAGCACCAGGTCCACCACCTGGTCCATGCCCATGTAGACGATGGCCTGATGCACGGAGTCGACCTTCTTGGGCAGTCCAAAGTAGCTGGAATTACAGGTCTTGAGTAGATTGGCGGTCAGGATCTGATCATAGGTGATGATCTCGGCGAGCTTGGACATGGAACTCTTTGGATCCTGGGCGAAGGTCATCACCTTGCTGGCCACCTGCGGAATGGGTTTGAGATGGTTGATTCCCTGGATGATCTTGTCCACGTCTTTCATCATATCTCCCTCTCCCCCTCCCCGGAGACCTTCAGCAGGGTCTTTCCATCCCGGATCATGAGCCGTATCGTGCGATTGTTGTTTCCCCCCACGTCCTCAAAGTTGACCATCACACTGTTCTTCCAGAAGATCTTCCTCACCGCCATATGGTTTCTCTTGCCGATGTTGAAGAACCCCTGCTGGTCCAGGACCTGGGCCCCCCCGACCACCACAACCTTCATCCTTTGCTTGGCCCCGCCCAGGGCATAGGCGGCCTTGAAAAGGGCCGGGATGCCCGTGTCTGCGAACATGAAGGGATTCTTCTCGGCCTTCTTCGGGTCCAGGGAGGATTCGGGAAGCATGAAATGGAGCAGGCCCCCTACCCGCGCCACCTGATCGTAGATGGATACGCCGATGCAGGAACCCAAAGAGTAGGTGACCAGCACCGAATCCGGATCATTGCTCACCTTCATGTCAGAAACGCCCACTACGATATTCACACCGAGATTCCTTTCGTCAGATGGAAGGCAGCGATCAGTTCTGTGAGATTTCGAAGATGCCCGATATGTCCAGAATGAGACCGACCCGCCCATCCCCCAGAATGGCGCCGCCCGCAATGCCGCGGATATCCTTGAGACCCTGCCCCAGGCTCTTGATGACCACCTCTTCCTTGCCCATGAGTTCATCCAGGAGGAGGCATCTGTGATGACCGTCGTTTTCCACGGCGACCACCAAACCGTCCCAGGGTTGTTCCGAGTCCCCCTTCACCCGGAAGATACGGTCCAGACGGACAAGGGGTACCAGTCTGCCCCGGGTGAGGATCATCTCACCCTTTCCCGCCACTGTGGAGTACTGGTTTTTTTCGGGTCTGAAGGACTCCAGAATCGTGAGGGCCGGAATGATGTACCGCTCCTTTCCAACCCTCACAACCATCCCCTCGATGATGGCCAGGGTGAGAGGAAGGCTGATGATGAACACGGACCCCTTCCCGGCCGTGGAGTTGATCTCCACTTTCCCCCTCAGCTTCTCAATTCCCTTCTTGACCACATCCATGCCGACGCCCCGGCCTGAGATGTCCGTCACCATGGCAGCGGTGGAAAAGCCGGCCTGAAAGATCAGGTTGAAGATCTCCGACTCCTGCATCTTGCTCTCGTCGGCGATGAGATGGAAGGACCTGGCCTTTTCCAGGATTCGCTCCTTGTCGAGTCCGCGTCCGTCATCGCGGATCTCGATCATGATGTGCCCCCCCCTGTGGTACGCCTTCAGGGCGATGGTGCCGTGGCGCTCCTTCCCCGCCTTCTCCCTTTCGTCCGGGCTTTCGATGCCATGATCCACGGCGTTCCGGATCATGTGCACCATGGGCTCGTAGAGCTCTTCGACCACGTTGCGATCAATCTCGGTGTCCTCCCCGGACATGTCCAGCGCCACTTCCTTCCCCGAGCCTCTGGAGAGGTCCCTCACCAGCCTGACCATTTTTTGGAAGGTATTCTTGATGGGGACCATGCGCATGGACATGGCGGTTTTCTGGAGGCCGGAGGTGATCTGATTCAGCTGGTTCAGGTTGTGATAGAGTTTCTGATCCTTGGCCGTGAGGATCCACTGGTTCTGCCGCAACATGGCCTGGTTGATCACCAGTTCCCCGGTCAGGTCGACCAGGTTGTCCAGCTTCTTGGTGTCCACCTTCACCTGCAGGTCGATGTGCTGGCGGTTGAATTTCTTCTGGTCCCGCAGAGCCGAGATCACATCCTTGGTCTCCGCCCTCTTCTCCTCCACCAGGATCTCGCCGATCCTCCTGGAGGGGTCTTCTTTCTGCCTGTGGAGTCCGCTTTTCACATCCTCGGCACTGGCTGCGCCCTTCTCCACAAGGATCTCCCCCAGGGGTTTGTCCCCCAGATGTTCCGAATCGGAGAGGATGGCCTCAATATGGCTGATCACGGGACCGGTGTCGATCCCGCTGTCAAGGCTGGACCCGTTCTCCAGGCCTTCCCGCACGCCTTCGATCATCTTCTTGAGAGCGTCCACCGATTCCAGGATGACATCGATGATCGCCCCCTCTACCTTCAGTTCCCCGTTCCTGGCCTTGTCCAGGAGATTCTCTGCGCTGTGGCCGAGCCTGTTGATCTTTGACAAACCGAGAAAACCCGACACCCCTTTGATGGTGTGAAAGGGTCGGAAGATGGCATTGATCGTTTCCCGGTCCGTGGGGTCCTGCTCCAGATTGATGAGGTTCACTTCAATGGTGCCGAGATTCTCCAGGCTCTCGATGACAAAATCACCCAGGATCTGCCTGTCCTCGTCGCTCAGGACAGCGCTTCCGCCGGAGCTCTCTTTTTCGCCGCCCCCGGACGCCG
>JAFGPH010000441.1 GCA_016926135.1 Deltaproteobacteria bacterium | reverse complement strand
TGAGGAATTTGTGGCCTACCTGAGGCGGCAGAGGATGCTGGCCATCGAG
Source organism: Deltaproteobacteria bacterium (assembly GCA_016926135.1). Next base: position 3,687 of record JAFGPH010000441.1, on the reverse strand, counting down.
ATGGAGTTGGCCACCCTGTTCTCCGTGGCCTATCGCTACGAGGTGCCGATCGGGTCCATCATGCTCGTTTCGGATATGCCGCTTCAGAGAAGGGGAGTCAAGGACAAAAAGCTCCATGACGAGATCTATGCCAAGTACATGGAGACCCACCTGGATATTGCCCTGGACGCGGTAAAGAATCTGTCGTCCAAATGGGAGGATGTCCACCGCAAACTCGCCAGCGAGTGGTAGCTTCATGTCTGTTTCATTGAACCGTGAGAAGCAGTAACACATCTTTCCCTGTTGCCGGTTGCCGGCGTATAGAAAGAAAGGTTCAAGGTACAAGGTGCAAGGCACAAGGGTGAAAGAGAGGGAGAAGCCGGTTGACGGTTTCCTGTTCCTTCCACCGGGTCTGGCAGCCTGGTTTCGAACCTTTGTCTCGGAGAGGGAGTTTGAGGGGACCATCCCCTGGACGCCGCTCGCGAAGCCGCTCCATCAGGCCACCTTCGCGCTGGTCACCAGTGCAGGCATCAGCCTCCGGAGCCAGACCGCCTTTGACATGGAGAGGGAAAAGGGGGAGCCCACCTGGGGCGATCCGACCTACCGGGCCATACCCAGAGGGACGACCGAGAGAGACGTTGAGGTGAGCCACCTCCACATCCATACGAAGTACATCCTGGAAGATATCAATGTGATCCTGCCCCTTTCCCGGATGGCGGAACTGGAAGAGGAGATGGTCATCGGTCGCCTGGCCCCTACCTCCTACTCCTTTTACGGCTTTCAGTTCCAGGGAATGGGCTTCCTGGAAACCGCCATCGCCCCCATGTCGGTCACCATGAAAGAGGAGGGGGTGGATGCAGTGCTTCTCACCCCCGCGTGCCCCTTCTGTTGCCCATCCGTGGGACTGGCCGCCAGGTACCTGGAGGAAAGGGGTTTCTCAACCATCGTTGTGACCCCCACGCCCGAATTCCACAAGGTGGTGGGGATTCCCCGTTCGGCCGCCATCGAATACCCCTTTGGGAGGCCCCTGGGCCACGCGGGAGATAGCAGGGAGCAGAGAGAAGTGCTGCTGGCCGCCTTTGATGTGCTGAACACGAGCCGCGGGCCCGGTAGGATCCGCCATCTTCCCTTCACCTGGCCCGAGGAGCCCAGGAAGACCGACTGGCACCCACCCGAGATGAGTCCGCTGGTGAGGCTCTTCCTGGACGACATCAAGAAGGCCCGTGCACGGGAAGCGGCGCCCGCGAATTGATCCTTGGCCTCTCATTTTTCGTCCACGGCCAGGCAGTCCCTGATTACCACCTTCCCATCCACCTCCAGGAAGGCCCCTTGTCCCTTGGTCCAGAAGGTGGTCTTGCCGTCGATGTATCTTGCGCCCGACCCCGAAATGGCCCGGTGAAGGATCAACTCCCTGCCGTCGGGAAAGAGGATTTGAGCGTGTTCACCGCTCTCACTGAAAAAGACGACCAGGGTCTTGCCCTCCTCGCAGCGGAAGGTGACTGCCTTGTATCCCGGTGCCCGGCAGGGTGCGCAACCCGTGACACACAGAAACACAACGACCATGAGCAGCACCACGATGCCCTTGCGCATGAGATGCCTCCTTCCTTAGGGCCTATCACAGAATAAGCTGAACAGGTCGGTCTGCGAAGCGTTCGCCCTGAGGTATCGAAGGGAGAACGCCCCTGTTCACGCTTCGATACCTCAGCATGAACGGAACGTGGGGATAAGTTGCACAGAGTATTCTGTGACAGGCCCTTAACTCCGGGTTCTCCCCTGCAGAGAAAGGAATCTCCCCAGAAAATCCTTGAACCGTCGAAGCAGTGATTTCCCCTGCCCGGCTCCTGGTCTGCCTTCCTCGGTCGCCGCATCCATGGGGTCTCCCTCCACATCCCCTGTTCCGGCAGCGTCGGCTTTAGGACTCTCAGATGCCTTCCCCCTTGCCGGGACCTCGATGCCCCACTGTGTTTTCAGCACATAGCGGCCCAGTTTACCGAAGGGTCCCGCCAATTGAGACTCGGCCGCCTCGCTGAGCTTTTTTCTGTACACGACCTCTTTCACTTCTTCAGAAGAAAGACGCGCTGAAATGCATCCCTGAGCCTCTGAATCAAGGGCTTCCTGACCCGCACACTCACATACAGATCCCCCGGCTCGGCGCCGCCCTTTCCCTCATCCCCCATGCCGCGAAGCCTTATCTTCTGACCGTCCCCGATGCGCGGAGGAATGGTGACGACCAGTTCCTTGCTTTTCAAGCGATAGAGATACCGGATCTTGCCGCCGCGCCAGGCAAGCTCGGGGGGGATGGTGATCGTGTCGGAGCGGTCTTTGCCTTTTTCCGGCAACTCTACGCCCCATTGCTTTTTCAGCACGACCTTGAGCAATTTGCCCAGTGGTCCGTCCAAGGGAAGAGGTGGAGGCGTGCCTGATCCGCCAGTCCTGCGGGGCGTGGCACGGAACACAAAACCCCGGGCGGAGAACCCTGGCCGGCGAAACTCGAAGCCCTGGTATCCTTGCCCGTAGAATTGCCTGAAGACCTCATCGAATCCCCTGAAGCCGAACACCCGACTGATCTCTTCGTAGACCTGGCGGATGTCCGAGCCCCTGAAGATGTCCTCTTCCGAGTAACCCTGTCTGAACCGACCGTAGGCAGCGGACCCGAACTGCTGCTGTAACGAGTCGTACCGGCCCCTCTTCTGCGGGTTGGAGAGCACGGCATAGGCCTCGTTGATCTCCTTCATCCGGGCGGCGGCGCCGGGCTCGTTGTTGCGATCGGGGTGATACTGGAAGGCCAGCTTGCGATACGCCTCTTTCACCGCCCTGGGGGAGGCGGTCTTCTCCACCCCTAGGATTTCGTAATAGTTCTTGTGTTCCATAGACTGTCCGATCCCTAGGTAAAGAGTTATAACAGAAAAGGCGGTCTCGGAAAACCGTTCCCAGTTCTTTGTTGATCATTCTCATGGGAAGGTGCTAATGTGGTGTCTCAACAGAACCTTGACAACGCCCCCCTGTTCTCAATGCGGTAAGGGGCCCGGAGAAAGATGCGTTGCGGTCCTGAGAGACAACCCCCCGACCGCCCTTCAGGGCGTTTCTGTGGCTGCGGCATCATTGCGAAGTTTATGTTGAGACACCACACCACAAATGACAGGGCGCGCACGGACGGACTGACGGGTTCTTTCGGAAGAAGAATGGGAAAGGAGCATCATGTATGAACAGCGTTTTCAGCAAGAAGATATGGATCCCGGTTGCGGCGATCCTGGTTTTCTTTGCAGCGGGCCCTTCAGGGGCGGCAGACAAGAAACCGGGAGAGGGCAACGCGGCCCTCGTGAACGGGAAGCCGATTACCCGGGCGGAGTTGGACAGAGAGACGGCGGTTGTGCTTCGTAACCTGGCCAACAGGGGACAGACGCCGGACGACGAAAAGATGGGAGAGATCACGAAGAACGTCCTCGAGGGCCTGATCGGCAGCGAACTTCTCGCCCAGGAGGCCAAGAAGAAGGGGATCAAGGTCGACCAGGCCGTGGTGACCAGTCGCTTCGACGCGATCAAGGCCCGATTTCCCAATGAGGAGGAATTCAAGAGTGCGCTGGCCAAGGGCGACCACACGGAATCCAGCATCAAGGCCGTGATCGAGAAGGGACTCCTGATTCAGGAGTTCATCAACAAGGAATTCGTGGAAAAGACGATCGTCACGCCGGAGGAGAGCAAGGCGTT